>URHS01000041.1 GCA_900547685.1 uncultured Blautia sp.
TACTCTACGCTTGGAATCCCGCCTTGTCTGTCCTCTTCCTGCCTTTGCCATTATATCCGCCTCCTTAGTTCTGGATGGTTACGCAGATACCTTTCAAAGGCTACACGAAGAATCAGCTTGCGTTCTCCATAGTATGCCAGAAAATCTTCTCCATCCGTTTTACTCAATAAATCATAAAATTTTCTCCGGCTCAAAACAAAATATTCAATTGCCTCAGAAGGATTTAAAATATCTTTTTCTGCTAAACTTGGTCTTGCCATAAAAGTACTTCCTTTCTGCCAAAAGTGGCTGTTTTCACAGGTTTTCAAGGTCATACTATATATCACTCTGAACGCTGATAATATCAACTACTTTCGGCAGACAAACGGAATTATATCTCCGAAGAAGCACTGATAAATTTTTCAAACTGCGGGCGGATAATCAGATACCTGTTTCCGCTGAATACCGCAAATCTTCCTCTGTTATCTTCTGCCAGTCTACGCATTTTCTTTGTCCCGATATTAAAATACGATGCTGCTTCTTTGATTGTCAGTGTGTACTTTTCACTCACAGGGACAAGTGTATTTTCCGTAGTATCATGTTTTTCTATTGCCATGTGCAATCCCCCTTCCATACGGTCTGCAGTATTTCCACAGCCCCAACTGCTTAGTCTGCTGCCATCTGAAGTACCTTGACTGCATCCTTACGGATCAGTTTTCCGTCCAGATACTCACATCCCAGATACCCTACCTGTCCACGCATGGCAAACTTTTCTTTCAGTGTGCGGATATTCAGTGGGAAACGCTGAACGAGCCAGTAATTGCTGAAATCTCCAAATGCGATTACTTTCTGCCCCTTTCCGATAGACGGCATGGAATCAACAATCTGCACAGGTTTTGAGAAAATCGTTTCATCACTTTCCTTCCACAGATAGTTTCCGGCTAAATCTTTGAGGGTACGGAGTGCCAGAGCCGTTTCGTCATTCATAAGCCATGTACCATGTTTACGGTATTTCTTATCCACGGATAGATACAGTTTGATGATTTCATCATAGCTGATAGCAGAATCACTCTCTGCCGTCACGCCCGTTTCTGCTCCGTCAGTGGCGTGCAGAATACCAGTCGGCTGATTTTCCCCTGTTCCGTTGATAAACGCCTGTTCCTCGCTTGTGCCAAAACAACGTGCCATTTTCCCGATTACATAATCCTCTATGGCAAAGGACTGGTCAGAAGCGAACTCCAATCCAAGTCTGACAAGCTCGGACAATCGGTATGCCTGTACTTCAAATCTCTGAAAATCGTCCTCGTTATCCATGCCCTCCAGATTGACCATATCGCCCCATTCAGCCTGACCTTCACAGTCAAATGTCCAAAGACGGCTGTCACTTCTGGTCGCATTCACAACGGTTGCCAGCTGACGGACTGCACTTTCTTTCTGTAGTACTGCCGTATATTTTTTATTTGATTCTCCGGGCAGATGGTACGCATTTGTCTTGCTTTCACGATTGTTATAAAGGCTGTCCGTAACTGCCTGTTTTCCTCTCATTTCGTTCCAAAAATCGTTATAATAAGCTGTACTGTTAATCATAATAAACCTCCTGAAAAATTATTTTTGTGTCATATAACCACTCTGTCTGCAATAATCCACTGCTTCAGAATAGGACAGATAAAACATCTCCAATGACCCGTCAACCACACGGTAATAAGGCGGGTCACAGGATTCGCTTGCCATGATAATGACCGGGCATCTGTCCCTTAAATTGATGACATTCACACATCTGTACTTGTCTGTTGAAAAATCCGATGGCTCAAACCGCATCGGTGGTGCTGCTTTCTGTTTTCCCATGTGTACCTCCTTTTTTCTTAACAGAAGAAATCTCTGCACAAGAGCCGATATCCAGTTAAAAGTGTAGTCTTTTCTCCGCCATCCCTTGGGCGCCTGCGGACTATCGTACCGATTGTGCGGAGTGCCTGATTGAAATTCCGGCTGTTCTCCGCAAAATATCCATTGTCATTGCACCAGTTTCGGTATGCCTGATACACTGCCGATGTCCGGCATTCCGCATCCTTCTCCTGTTCCAGAAATTCCTCTACAAAAAGTTCCATCTTATCGCTGTCATGCTGATAGGACATGGTGGCATCTTTTACTGCTTTTGGCTGAGCGAAACCTTCTTCTTTCAAGATGGTGTAGCCTTCAATCAGCCAATTTAAGATGGCACTTGCTGCCTCCGGCCTGGAAAATTCTGCTTTCAGATTCTGTTCCTGCTCCCATTCCTCAAAGTGTCTGTCAAAGGGAATGATTACGATACGTCCGCTCGAAAACAGTGTCATATCCGTAATAGCCGGAAGATAATTTGTATTTACATACAGCTTGAACTGTGGTTTAAAATCAAAACTGTTTTCATGCAGGAATCTGGCATTCAGTGTATCATTTCCCGTCATGCTTTTGATCTGTGCTTCATTCAGCACCAATCCCCGCCTTGGCTCTGAGATATTGGCGAACCGCACTCCGGAAAGCCGTGCAATATCCTCTGTCGGGTTCTGGCTGTTGGCAGACGGCTTTGCAGCAATCGTTTCCGGTCGGACAGTCAAACCGTAATCTCCCATCACATGAAGTGTGCTTTCCATCAGAGTCCCTTTCCCATTTCTGGTGGTTGCACCGTAGTAGAAAAACATACATTCATAGCGGGTATCACCTGTCAGACCATAACCAAGGCTTTTCTGCATGAACCTTGCTTTCTCCGTATCCCCACTCATCACCTCTGAAACAAATCTGGTAAAACGTGGATTCTTGGCATTCGGATCATAGGCCGCTCCGGCAATCTTGGTCAGCTTGTCCTGTGACGTATGCGGATGGAACTCTCCCGTCTGCAGATCCAGTGTTCCGTTCTGGCAGTTCAGGTAATAAACATTGCGGTCAAACTCAGACATTGCAATCGGATACACGCTCTGGGCATCACTGATATACGTGTTACGGTAATTCCGGCTCTGCCATTTTGCAGAATATTCCAGATAGTCCTTTCTTATACGTTCATCAGTAATTGTTAGGGCATATCTGACCAGACTGTCCGCAAGGGATTTTGCAAGCTCCATTGTTTTCAATCCGCCAATGTCCGGAATCCACCGGGTTCCGTCATACACATACCACTTTTTCCTTTCCGGCACATACCTTGCGATATCTTTATACACATCCGCAAACAATCTGCCTGAGCCGTTGTCATTCCACGGGTATCTGCTGTTATCCGACACATTCAGTTCTATCAGCTTCTGCAGCATATCATCAAAATCACTCTCTACTGATGTCCTTGCATAAGGTCTGTAGAAATCCAATGCCTGTGCCACTGCCTTTTCCATCGTCAATGCGCCGTAGGTTGAGCCACTCTGCACACGGTCCCACTTGCTCCGCATCAATCCCGATTTTCGAAACAGTCTGTCCATCTGCCCTGTGTCACCGCCACACCAGAATGCAAGGATACTTGCAAGCGACATATCCGCATCACTGTGGGACTTTTCATCCGGGATTTCTCCATTCCATAAAGCTTTAAATTTTTCGCCCTGTCTGGAATCGGATGCCAGACGAACTACTGAATCATCCGAAAGATAACTGCCCGGAACATCCTGCATCCTGTTCTTTCTCTTAGGAATCGGACGAAGCATATACGTTTCCAGTATTGTGCCAAGTTCAGTGTTTCGCTCCTCAACGCCGCAGTTTCGGATTACATTTCCTGTCAGAGTACAGAATTTCTTCGTCACACCTGCTGCATAGATTTCCAGACCAAGTTTCTGATTATTGATGTAATATCTGCCTGTATCATAAGACAGGGAAGATGCCTTACATACTATGCGAACTCCCGTGCCAGAGGGACTGAATTCAGTATAAGCATTCATCTTCTCCACGATGTCTTCTGCCATCTGTGTCAGCTTTCCACCAAACACGCAGTGGTCGATATCCACCATGCAGAAATCATCAAACGCACCCATACCGATTCCGTCATACCCATCCATTGCACTGACTGCCAATCGAAAATCCGAAAAGGTTTTTTTATCGGCACTGCTCGCTCTTTTGCCATTTGTCTGATACGGCACTTTCGTCATGCGTCCGTTTCTCTCTTCATATTTCCACAGACAGAACCGTCCGTCTTTTTTCAACTGTTCTGGGAGTTTCTCGTACATCCTGTGCTCCTCCTTTCCCGCTTATTTCCCGATGCATCATTTCTCTGTGGCTCTTGCCGATAACCACACTTTAAATTCGGAAACAGGAACCAATACCCGCTTGCCTACACGGACGATTGGAAAATCCGCTTCTCTGGTCAGTGCATACGCTTTGCTCAGGCTGATTCCCATTTGCATTGCCATTTCCTGTACGCTCATCGTGACTTTATCCATAGCCATCCTCCTCTCTGCATTTCAAACATGAATTACTCTTGTTTTCTGTCACAGTATACTTTATAATGTTACCAAAGACTATTTTCTATCGGTAAGAAATCGTATTGGAAATAAGTTCTATCGGTAAGAATGGAGGTAGAATGTGAACGAAGATTTCAACTTAGGAAAAATGAGTGCGGATGCAAGGCTGACCGCAACTTTCAAATATTATGAAAAAACAGAACAAGATGGAGAAATCATAATTACCGCCTGTCTGGGGGATGGAGATGTGCCACGGCTCAACCGTGGATACGGCTTGAACGGAAACGAACTGTGGCTTTCACTGAATAACCTGTACCAGAGTATCAGGGGAAAAGATGACAACACTGCTGCCGATGATATCATTTCTTGGTGTCAGCAGTACGCACATCCATACTATGCCTCTGAGGACATTGAAGAATATCGATGGGATATTGAAAAGGATACGGAATACTGGGATTTTTCCACTAATATTCTTGGCAATTTCACTTTTGATGTTCACACCATGCGGGAAGATCTCGAAAGCCTGTACCGGGATACCCTTGTAATTCTTATGTTCAAAAAGTGTCTGGAACGGCTTGACGTTTCCACGGATCTTGCACAGATCACATGGACAAATGAATTTGCAGATTTTAATTCGTTTCCTATGCAGAAACACCTCGGTAAAATATCAGCTTACCTAAATAAAATGAGTGGCGTAACTATGAAGTTGGGACTGGATGAAAATGGAGAATTGAAGGTCATGCCGGATTTCCACTCTGTTTTTGACACTGCCCGTTTCGCCCTATCGCAATATGTATCTATCCCTACAGATTACCCCATTGCTTATGCCGACCGTGTGGGCGTTGCCACTTGTGAGTGCTGTGGCCGTCTGTTCATCAAAAACGGAAACCGCCAGAAATACTGTGACAATCCAGAATGCAAAAAGGAACGAAACCGCAGAAAATCCCGCACTGCTTATCGCAGAAAGATACAGGAAGAAAATGATAACCGCTGGGCGTGACCACAGCTGTTTTCACACTGGGGCAAGATGTGGCAAGTAATATAGGTTATTTTCTATATAGGCTCTATAAGAATAACCTAAATCATCTGCCACAAGCTGCCCCAACTATTCTCCCATAGAAAAAGGGCATCGGTTCATCACCGACACCCAGTGTCATTTTATCCTTATTCTCCATAGCGGAATGCTGAATTTCCTGTAAGATTCCTAAGCAGAATCTTTCTTGCTGTCTTATACTCTTTTCCGATAAAGCCAAGTCTGAGCAGAAAACAGCGGAAAGCATATTTGTCATTATCCGTTTCGGTCGGCTTTGATGATACCCTTTTTGCATCTCTTGCCATATCACACAGTCTTGAGATAAATTGTGTGTAGGCTGCCATTTCATCGCTATCCGTTGTGTATGGAAACCATGTGAAGTTTATTTTTTCCTCAGTAATCTCTATTTCTGTGCTGTCCATCCGAAATGCACGTTGAAAAAGTGTCTGCCTATTTGCTATGATCCTCTGTAAATTTTCTAATGCCGTATCCGTAAGGCTTTCTCTCGGAATTCCTATTGTCAGCTTATCCTCCTGCACTGGCACTTCTTCGGTTACTTCCGCATCGTCCTGAAACCCACGCTCCCGTAACTGCCGAATCAGGTCTTTCGTTGTTTCTTCTGCTACCTCCGGGATATGCAGTACACCCTCTTTATCCAGTCGGTATCCTGCAATATCATATGCGCAGCTTGGTACCCGTTCATAATGCGGTACTGTTCCAAGTATGTTTCCAATCTCCTGTGCCAGTTTTGGTCTCTGCTTTGATTCCAATGTAAATCTGATTTCATTCTTCATAATATGTACCCGCCTTTCTTTTTCGGTAGTACATATATCACTCTGATGGCACAGAATTGCAAGACAATTCGGATTATATTTCTGCCAAAATGTACGCAGAAAAACTGTGATTTTTATGCTGTTTTTTACACGTTTTTTCTGCGTATTTCGGTACTATCCGGCAAAACAAAATCAGCTAAAGTGATGACATTCAGCGGATATTTTCACATCAACCGACCTTGACGGGTATCCCCCCTGTTTAATTCTGCGAAAATTCGCACGAAGGGGGCCATCGGCCTTCAGACAAAAAGGTTGTAGAGATTTGGATACCCCCTCCAACCGCTAATAAATTACTATTCCAAATATATCTTGCTACAATATTTACTCTTAATCAAATTTCAAAACCTGTTGTTCTCCATCCAGATTCTTTTTTCCTCGCAATTCTCTGTCAAGCTCACCAGCTGCCTTTATCTCTATTTTTTCATCAGGTATTTCAAGTCCCCAGTTATCCCATCCTACATAATTATTACGTGCAAAAAGTTCAATTTTATCCTGCAAAGGGAACATTTTTGTTATACCTTCAATAACATCAACAGGCTTGACACTATGTTCTCCCCTATGTATAGCCACCATCTGACGTACATTTCTTGCACCTCTTGGCTGTGGAAACTTCCCCTTTTTGAAAGCAAGTACAAATTCAGTTTGACTTAATGTGTATCTTCCCGGATTATGTACCATTTTATCCCATACAAACGCAACAGTCTTGTATTCAAATCCCCACGCTTTACCCAACTCTATTGAATTCGCCATCTGTGGTCCAGTTGTCCACATAAACAGAATACAGTCATCGTCAGCAATAGATTTTACATCTAGTTCTTTTAATTGTTTAAGTTTTACTGTAGGATATTTAAAAGATGCTGAACTAAGAAATATTTTCTTTTCAAACCCTACGTTCTCATCTTTTATCGTTGTTTTATCATATTGCATTTTTCCACCATAATCCCAAGGTGGATCTGCATAAATAACTTGATATTTCTTTTCAGGCAATTTGGGATAAATCTCCTCCAACGGGTTTATCTTTGTTCGTTTCTTCTGTTCAACATTATATATTGAATATGCCGTTATATCTTCCTTCTTTTCTTGAAGCATTTATATCATCCTTTCTTCTAAAATATAACTATAGGATAATCGAAACCGAACTTAAAGTCAACATTTTTGTGACTCATAATCCGTTGTTTTATATGCAACACGGCAATACAATGTAGAAATGAGGTGATTACATGGTCATAAATGATTTTGCAAACCGAATCAAAGAACTTCGACAGAAACAAGGGCTTAGCCAAGAAAAATTTGCTCTTAAAATTGATATGGATAGGACTTATTATGCTTCTGTCGAAGCCGGAAAGCGAAATATATCTATAAAAAATATCAAAAAAATAGCGGATGGTTTTGAGCTATCGCTTGAAGAACTATTCAAAGGCATGTGAGGTGTAATTTATGGCAAGAAAAGATTTACAAGGAAGAGATAACTGGCAAACAGAGTCTGGTCCGGGTGGAAAAGCAGGTGTTGCAGAACAAAATTTAATCGCTGTATTTAAAGAGGCATTTAAAGGAACAGATTATGTTATATCTGATCATCCTAATAACTTAAAACATTTATACGAAAATGTTCAGCTTTCACCGGAAACATTATCTCAGATTTTCAATCCAGATGCTACAACAATGAAAAATGCCCAACGCAGAGGATGGGGTGTATCTCCAGACTTTTCAATTACCAACAAAAAAACCGGTAAAATTTTGTTTGGTGAAATCAAAAGACAAGACGGATGGGTAGAAGGAAAAGATCCTAGTGCAGGGCGTGGAAATGCTCATGAACGTATGTGTAAACTCTTTACTCCCGGGTTAATGAAAGCGTATCGTAAAATTGGTAAAATTGACGATACATCCATTCTCCCATTTTGGGTGGTTCTTGAAGGGGACATTACCCGAGACCCAAAACGGAATCGAGAAATCGCTTTCTGGTTTGATGAATATGAAAAAAACTTTTTCATGTGGAGACCTAACGAGGGTGGACAAGTTTTAATTGATCACTTCAATAAATATCTTAAAAAATATTTAGATTAAATACACCGAGCAGTTCATTCTTCTTTAACAATGGACTGCTCTTTGTATTCAATTACCCAACTATATTCTTGCCCAACAAAATATTACGGATTTATGAATAACATGTAGTTGTGCAACTGACCACAGATACCTTAAATGTTCATGTTTAGAAATGGAACTTTACTTTATTTAATTTCTTTTCATCTGTTTTATATAATAATTGGAGTATACATCCTCTGAGTATAACGGATCACTCTCGGAATATCCTTCTTTATAATTAATTTCACTGAACTCCGAATATAATTCATTCTCCTGAATCAATGATTTCATTTGATTAACAGCATTTTCCCATGTATTCCAAGCTCCTTTTATTCCACAAAGTTGACTTGATTCTCGTTCTTCATATAAAATATATACCGTATCCATAGTCGTTCCCCCTATCTTTCTATTTTATTTGTTTCTTCAGTCTCTATCGGCAATGCATTTATAGCGTCTCTAATTGCTTGAGATTTTAACACCCCCATTTTTTTGCAATACAGTTCTAACCTTTTCAATGTTGTTTCATCCATTCTAACAGTATATCCGCATTCTTTATTATTATCCCCTTTTGGTCTTCCCATTTTTTTCAAGTTCACCACCTCCTACAAACACAATTATACTTTTTGCGTTACAAAAAGTCAAGAATTTCAAGAACATATGTTTGTTTATAACAACCAGCCTATGTAGATTTTCAAAGTTGCTCTTTGAAACTAACCTTTAAATGTCAATGTTTGTTCAAATCTATATATTCTCTCCTTAACGAAAAAAAGCTGAGCACACGACTCAGCTTGGTCCCCAATGTCAAAAGAACACCGGGCAACTCTGTTGCATCCAGTATATCCAACCCTCAATAAACATGCAATAGTTTTTACATTTTTTTGGAATTTTCATCGGTACAAGCTCTACTACATTGCCTGTAAGTAGTCCCTTACTACTAATAAATTCTCCCAACACCTTTGCCTTTATCCCACTTCCAGCCATGAGCCTTAGTAGTCGAAACCGTAGTAATTCCAAGGCTTTCCGCCATATTCTGCCGTACTCTGCCCCAGTCTGCGAAGGTATGCTTTATCATAAAACTGGAGTGCCGTGGCAAATAAATAATACTTTTATCATTGTTATATCTCCTTAAAATGCTGATTCCCTAATTTTTTATTATACATGCGGAGTAATTTCACTTATTGGTTTCAACATTGTCTTTCTTGCAAAGTTTTCTACTATATATTTTAAATTTCCAGTCCCTAAAAAATATCTAATTATATCTATGCATGATTTCCCGTTTCCAAACACCACTTTGCTATTTTCCCAATTAAAGCAGCATCAACCGCACCATACGGGATTCGGATAGTTCCTTTAGAAGTTTTGTATTCTTGTAATTCTTTAGAAAACTGTATTACCGCTTGAGGACCCGGATATAATCCAATATGCTTTTTTGAAGCCGCAAAATGAATGATATTATGTTCTTTCCAATAAGTTGGCATACTCCAGGAAATACGTTCTTCTGCTTCCGGCAGTGCATCACGAAGAATCCGACGAATATAGTGTAAATCTTTTTGCTTATCCTCATCTTGGCTTAGGATATATTCATCAATCGTCTTTGGCTTTTCACCACAGTAATGACTCTGATTTTGATTTTTAAATTCTTTTCCGCACTTAGGACATTTCCATATAGCCGTTTTCTCATTATCTCTTTCACGAAGTGTTACTTCAACCATATCGCCAAAACTTTTTCCAATTTGTTTCCGTATTTGTTTCGTAACACCAATGATGTAACAAGGTGTACCTATTTTTACCACTTGCCCACGATATGGAACACCATCAAAAGTAGCATTCACTAATAGACGTCCTTTTCCAAAAAGTTCTTTTATATCGTAAGGAACTTCTACATAAGCCGCATCTATATTCCCATTTTGAAGAATCCTTGTACAAAATTTTAATTCCATTTTTTACCCTCACATAATAAATTCCATTATCTGAAAAATTCAAATTTTATTATAACATAGATATTCAAAATTTTACAGGCGTCCTGGGTTCAATGATTGGTAACACTTCACCTCGAATTTAATGTCAAGGATAAGGTGGAGATTCCCAAAGGGAATACTACCTGACCTTGACATTCTCTTCATGATATACTGATTAACGATGGTATCACTTTCTGCTGTCGCCTTTGACTATTTAAAACATAACACTTTTATACTTTCTTACAATGCTATTCGAACTTTTCATTCCTAAACACGTTTTTATATAGTTATTAGATTTCTTCTGATATACCGCCAGTTGTTTCCCTCCATCTTCTAGATTAGACATCCTCATTTGCTTATAAAACCGTTCTTCATCCTGACGATGCTGTCTTTCCACTTTCCCATTATGTCTTGAGGTTGCTATCTGGATTCGGTGATATATGATTTCTAATTCCTCCAATGCTTTCTCAAACATGATCAAATGTTTGCTCCTAATCACCAGTAGTCGGTTTGTAAATTCACTTCCATTATCTGTCTGAATTTCTCGAATCGGAAATGGTGCGTGCTGTATGAGTTTCATCAAAAAATCTTTTGAACTGTAGGTGCTATGTTCGTCATACATCTCTCGGTATGTCCATCTGCTACACTCGTCTACCGCCATATATTGGTAATATTTTCTTCCATCTGTCACACAGTAAGACCGTACATATTTTACATCAATCTGTATCTTCTGTCCCGGATAATCAGCTCGCTAATAAGGTTTCAGTTTACGTTTCTTTTTCTTCTTTTTGTTTGGTTTTGAAGCTCCATTCTCAATCTGTTTTTTATCTGTTCTATGTGTTTTTCTCTAGCAGAAACAACTAAGACCAGTTTTTGTTCATCAAACTCTGTGCAAGCTCTTCGGTTTCAGGGATATCTTCCGTACCAAGCACTTGTGTCAAATCAAATATTCTCGTTCCCATTGGTGCTCTCGGAGTAACCTTCTTAAAATCTGTTTCATAAAATTTATCAACAAAGAAATACCTGTGTTCAATTGTTCTAAGATCATATCCGTGTGAATCACCATCTGCCATAGCCTTTTCAATAGTCTGTTTTCGTTCATCGGTGAGCTCACCAAACTCGGAATTATACTTCACACCCTTTTCCGTTTCAACAGCAGTAATTTTTGCAACAATTTTTCCAATAGCACGCACACTCTTATTCTTATACAACCCAAGCGTGTCGTGAGCTCTAAACCCACGTTCCGCTTTATCATAATACACATTAGAACTGATATTAAAATCAAATGTTGCACCTGCCAATTGCATTCTCATATACTTCCATGCATCTGAAACCGGAATCAAACCATCTGTATAACAATAGTTTAAATAATCGGCAAGCACATCTTGCATATCATAATCCCTATCATCCAGGATATCACCGATAGCATTTGCCATCGCTTCAAACGTGGTATTGATGTGGATTACCGGATAACGCTGACTTTCATTGTACTGCTTCAACTTTTCTTCAAAGTCAGTCTTCTTACCCTCTCCCATCAATTCTGGTGCCAGCGTAATCATAACCTTATATTTTTCATCGCTGAAGGAATTCAAATGACGAAGCAGCTGGTCTTCATAAAACCAATCCGACATTTTTGTTTCTACCACAATTTTAAAGCTCTCCTGTGTAATCGTTGCATCAGGAATGCTATCAACACTTTTCTCCTGTAATGTAAAAATAATCTCCGGATTAAAGGAATCTGAAAAATATTCTGATTTCAAAAACCTAAAGAACTTGTCTGATGAATAAGCATACAATCTTGATAACAAAAGCATCGTATTTGCTGTAGCCACATTTTCTTTTTCATGATATCTCTGAAAATAATGTATCTTCATAAATTAATCATCTTCCTCTTCTTCATAATCTTCTGATGTGAGTAAAACCGCCGGCGTATATTCACATTCGGGAACCATACTTTTAATTATTTTAAATAGTTCTTCGAAATAATCACCTGGCACCCAGTATATTTCCTTGAACTTAGTTTTATCTGAATATGTAATATTGAACTCTATTCCACCAATATCTATACAGAATACATCAATACCTCTTTCTATTATTTCTGAAAGCATAGAAACAATTTCGCTATACTTTATTTTAAATAAAGGGCTGTTTGTTTTATAACTCCACTTCCTCTTAGGATTCATTTCTGATTCTATACCAGGAATATATTCATAAGCTATTTTATCTTCCTGTTCAAATAACAATTCCGCTAGTTACAAGACCAATCAAAAAAGCATATATGTTTGGTGCATACTTCTTATCACCGTATATGGCTTCCGCTAATGCACCTTGCATCATTGTTCCATTCGTATCTAACAAATCTCTTTAACTCGCCTGAGAAGTAGTCTTTCAGTAGTTCTGTGGCACTATGACTGCCATACTATGCCCAGTTCTGCCCGACTTTTCACTACACATTCGATAGCCCGTTCACCCTGCCATGATGTATAAATATTTTTATTATTATTATCAAATTTCTTAAATTTCTAGGAAATCCCCATTTTACAAGAGGTTCCTGTATGTAATTCCATACTACACTGTAGCCGTATATATAGTGTTACATTTCCATGTATTCTTCCCGCAGATCCATAAGTGTTCTTCCCGTCTTTTTATCAACACAAAAAGCATACGTTTGAACTGAAGACCATCCAAAAACTCCCTTTAACCACTGTTGTATAGAGGATATTGTTCCATCTGATTTTTCAACCTGTCCATCTTTCTGTAAAATTGCTTCTTCAGCAGTGCCTTTTGCTATTAGAACATCTCCCGGTTCAACAAGATTCCATTCCATCAAAGCATCGATTTTAGGAAGCGAACGACGTGTAATATCCTTGCTACGTTCTTTTGTTAAATTTCCTTTTTTGACTACATTTACATAAAACTCTTCATACTCTACTATAGGAAGAATTTTCTTCATATCAAGCAACACATCTCCATTTAATTTGTACGGACAAATTTGGTAGCAACTAATGTCTACTTTATTACTATTCAGCCAGGCTACTGCTGATAATGTCTGCTCATCAAACTCTGACGCAACCAATACAATACGTTGATGTTTATTAAAAGCAGTTATTCCATTTTTCACGATAAAATCTGAAAGCTGCCTTTGTGCTATTTCTGCAGATGTCAATCCTGCTTGCCCTGTAAATTCATTCTTATGCTTTTCTACATACGGTGCGAAAACATTTTGGATAAGTTCATCTGTAGACCTTATAGTTGCGCAACTCGCTGCATACCGGATAGCTTGAAATTCAAAAGATTCTTTTCTTCCTCTAACTTACTGTCATACATTTTCCCGATGCCATGATCTCCGCACATTGCCGTATCACATAAAAATGCGATTTCCTCGTCTGAACACCCTTGCTTCTGCCAGGCCTTTACAAGCGGGCAGTAATGAAAGTTCAACGATAATTTATCATCTGTACTTTCAATGACATCCATTTCAAATACCCACTGTGCCGGTTTGGTAAATAATGTTTTCTTTAATCCCTTCAGACTTTTTGTCCTGCCTTTTTTAACAAGATTTTTTCCATGAATATGCCCGCATCTTGAAATAGCCTTCTGTGCAAACTTTGTTGGGTCAATTCCTTCTTTTTTCGCCTCATCACAAAGAAGATACAGCCAAAGTGCACGGTGTTCCAATTGTTCACGGATTGCAACAATCAGTTTATTTTTTATTTTCGGTTCATTTTTAATCTTTGACATACGAAGTTCTCCTTTCTTTTAAAACTCAAACAAATTCAACCCTGTTTCTTCATCAAATTTCCGATCTACTCTCCCATCAATAGCCTGAATGATCATCTCGCATGTGGCGCTGACAAACGCCTGATTCAAGTGGCCTCCAAACACTTCTCCCTTTTCATTTCCGGCGCTCATATGCAAATGACAATAAAACGCATCATTCATCGTATTAATCGTTCCGTTCAGAGAAACAATTTCAAAGTTTCCTTCAAAATCATTGGCCTGATAATGTTTTTCATCGGTTAAAAATACACCGACAGTGAATTGATTGACTGCTCCAAGAGCCTGTATGCTTGCCAGTTTAATTTTCTCTTTTAATGCAATTTCTTTCACCTGTGCAAGTATTTCTTCTCCTTTATCAATCCTTGCAATAATCGTATTTCCAAATCTTCTGTAATCCATAATAAAAACTTCCTTTCTGTTCCAGAAAAATCATATATATATGCAGTTATTATACCACGTACGCAGAAAAGGAAGCCATAATATTATCAGTCACTCTATGACAAACTTATTTTTCACTTTTTCTGCAAAATAAAAGAGGTCCTGGCATAACAGAATCTGACGTATTTTTCATCAGATTGTTTATTCCTGAGACCCCATTTCCTAACAAAGAACTCTGTTTATATTTCTGTCAAATCTTCTGTCTTAAACAAATAATAACCTTCATAGTAATAACTGCAATCTTTCTTGCTAATTCTGTAGAATCCGTAGTGCCCAATTTATTTTCAAGCATAACTACCTCACATTCTTCATGTGCTTACTTTTCAGTCACAAGTCTATTGTTATAATGTAAACTTATAACTTAATGCTACAAGTTCTTGAATCTTATTTGTTATTAATTTTTATCTTTTGAAATCTTTTCCAAATACTCCAATGGCACCATAATTGTCAGCCAGACTCCATTTACTGAACGATAAAAACGAAATCCCATCCGATACATTTCTCCGCTTTTCACTTTAAAAAGTACCGGGTTTCCATGACGACTTCCCACTTTTTCTGCTGTCGTCTCATCTGAGGATAGATGTACATACATTCTGTCCCCTGCTCTCAATCCTATTTTTTCAATAGAGGCTACATATTTTTCTGCAGTTCCATGCCATAAAATTTCAGGAGGTTCTGCAGCTTTCAAGTCCAGATCAACAGTAATAGAATGTCCCTGATTTGCCCGGATCTTTGTCTGATCTTCATTAAATGAATATCTTTGTTTATTATCTGTTTTTACAATTTCTTCCAGCATTGTTTTATTGAATACTCTTGTTTTGGCGATTCCTGCAATTAATTCATCTACATCTGCCCAACCGTGCTCATCCAGGGTAATTCCTATCACCTCAGGTCTGTGTCGTAAGATCATACACAGATACTTCCCAAGCTTATTGTGTTCTGACCTGTTATATGTCATTGTTTTCTTATACATTTCCATATGATCTTCCATCTTTTTCCTCTCCGTTTCTTTTCTACTTTTTAAGCAGTATTTTCCTGCCGCATATAATCCATACTATTTTATATCCCAAAACAAGATCATAGTATGTCATACTGATATCCAGAAAAAAATCCCATGTAGATACATTTATCAGGAATGTTCACTATACAAACGATTCCTCCTGTCACGTACTGTGATTTACGGTTCGTTTTACCACTCCTCCTCATTTTTGCCACTGTTTATTGCCTGGTTTGTTTCTATATTTCTTATTTCAAACCATAAAACGGTCTGTTTTCTCCAAAGATCCTCATCTCTGTGCAAATGTCCAAAAAACCAATGCTTATATCGCGTATTCTCCCGAATCCATTCTAAAGAATTATTTAATCTTTTTTCTTCCTCATGAAACGGATGGAATATACTCATAGTATCCTCAGGAGCTACGTGCGTAATAATATAATCCACTGCATAATCATTTTTTTCCAGGTTTCGAATTGCCTCCTTCATCTCTCCGTCTGACGGCATCTCCTGTTCCCACCAGCTATATCCCGGAATTCTTATATTTTTATCAATCGAATATGCACCTCCAAAAGTAAAAATCTTTTTTCCTTCTATCTCAAAGATCTGACCACGCATCAAATGAATAATCTTTGGCTTACTGCTGCCGTCTCTTCGAATTACATGGACCTTTCCCCCATGCCACATTTCCATCGGATAGGACTCCAATCGGTCAAAGCATTCATGATTTCCATCCACGAACAGTAAACAGAACGGAAGCGTGGCAAGGAAATCCAGATACTTCTCTTCCTGTTCCCCTCTACTAAAAATATATCCGAAATCTCCGCATACAATCAGCGTATCCCCTGAAGATATTTTCCTAATATCCTTTGATCGGAATCTATTCCGATCACCATGCGTGTCTCCTGTCACAAATATCATAAACATCACTCCCAGTCATTAAACATAAAACCATTTCTCGTTATCCGGCCGGAGATATGCCATCCGTCCATCTTCTTCTCTGCGGTCATTTCCGTAATATATAATAGCGTTCACACAATTCTTTCAAATAAGTATTCTGAATCGGAAGACAGTTCTTCTCTAAACACATACCCAAGCCTATCAAATTTCTGTATTTCCTCCGGCTCTTCAATATGATTTTCAGCCATAAACCGTACCATCTCACCTCTCGCCATCTTCGCATAAGTACCTTTTGTTACCAATTTGTTCCCTGATTTTTCACAAAAGGTAATCGTAATATATCTGTCATCCTTGGTCAGATACTTTTCAATACATTTTGAATATTCCTTAGAAGCCAGATTAATGATGATTCCTCTGTCACCTCTGACGCCTTCGTACAAATCACGTCCCCAGAATTCATATAAATTTTTCTTTCCATGAATACATGCCTTTGCCTTCATCTCTAAACGGTATGGTGTTACACCATCCATGGCTCTAAGCACACCATAAAAGGCAGATAAAATACACAAATGCTCCTGAATGTAATCAAAATGCCCATCTTCAAATACGGTCGGTGCCATATATTGATATGCGATTCCTTCATAAGAAAGTACTGCCGGTGTAAGATGATGGTTCAGATTCATGTCTTCCATTCGCTTAAAATTCTGTTCTGCAATTTTATCGTTACATTCCCAAAGTTTCTTCAGTTCATCATAAGACTGACTTCTAAGCCACTCTAAAATTTCTTCTGTTTTCTTTAAATAAATCGGTTGTGTAATTGTACATTCAAAAACGGATTGTCCAAAAGAACTGCATTGCTCCTTATTATTCATTTTCTTAGCCGGTGAAAGAATAATCTTCATTATGCCAACTCCTGCAGCATACGTTCCGGGTCATCTGCCGCCTTCACTTTATCGTTGCTTTTAATAATAATCCCCTGCTCGTCAATGAGATAAGTGGTTCGCACTACACCCATAGAAACCTTTCCATAGTTTTTCTTTTCTTTCCAGACATCATAGGCCTCAATCACCTTACGCTCTGTATCAGAAAGTAAGGTAAATGCTAATCCATACTTCTCTTCAAACTTTTTATGGGAAGCAACAGAATCTTTGCTCACTCCCAGAATTACTGCCCCTTTTTCTACAAACTGTGGGTATCTCTCTGAAAAGCCACACGCCTGTTTTGTACATCCAGGCGTACTGTCCTTTGGATAAAAATATAAAACAACTTTTTTACCAACATAATCACTTAACTTGTGCATCTGTCCATTTTGATCCGGCAATTCAAAATCCGGTGCTTTTGTTCCTACTTCAAGCATAATATAGTTACCTCCTGTTAATCCTAATCATCTCTCGAAATCTTCATGTGATTTCTTCTTTCCAACTAATGTTATAAGTATACCATAGCATTGACAATAAATCCAAATTTTCACATAAACATTGGCATTTTTCATTTTATTTTACATGTAACGGAAACTACCACTCAGGGCAGAAGTATAAAAATATCCATCTGAGGAACAAAATTCCTCGATGGATATTCTTAAATGCTCTTTGCAATTTTCCAAAGGATTAATTCCTTTACATTCTCCAAATAAGTAGCTTTTTTACAGCTTCTAAAACCTAATCCATTTTATTTCTTTTTCTCCGGTACAATCTCAATCCAATACCCATCCGGATCACTGATAAAATAAATTCCCATTTTCGGATTTTCATAGCAAATACACTTCATTTCCTCATGTTTTTTATGCGCTTTTTCCATATCATCTGTTGTAAATGCCAAGTGTATTTCATTGTCGCCTAAATCATAATGATCTTTCTCCCAATCACGAAGCCAGGTCAGTTCCAATTGAAATTCTGTTTTTCCATCTCCCATATAAACAAGTATAAAACTTCCGTCTTTCGCTTCCTTACGTCTCACTTCTTTTAATCCAAGTGCCTTTTCATAAAACCGAATAGATTTGTCTAAATCCTTTACATTATAATTATAGTGTGCAAACTGAAAATTCATAATAATTCCTCCTCGTCTTTTACTGTCTGCTAAAATTCAGAAAGTAATTCATGCCTAAAGAATAATACTTTTATCGCTATGGGTCAAGCAAAATAAAGACCGCTGATAGTATATCTGTAAAATCAAACTTCACCATTGTTTCTCACAGCTCTTTGCCTTATAATCTACCTTATATAAGTTTTATATAGAAAGGTGGCTGTCCGGCATGGTAAATTTTGATACACTGTTTAACGAATATGCAAATACAAAAAATGGAGATGTTTATGCCTTCTGCCAAAAGTATAAAGAAAATTCTGTAGCTACACGTTTTCTGTTAATTCGCTCTTTTGATTCCAATAACTTAAAAAAATTATTAACCCAACACAATATCTCTTTTTCCGGTGGAAAAGAAAAAGAATTAATGAAAATAACCTATCATTCCTGTATTTCTATAAATGAGCTATTAGATTATATTGAGAAAAAAGACCTGAATTAATCAAAGAGCGTGAAAAAGAAGTAGAAGGCTTGGAAACCGTTCTCCAACAAATCCCGGTTGTGGGATGCGGCATACGTAACGACAATGTTAATACAATCGTTCAATCCTTCACAAGAAATAAAGAAATTAAATCCTATGAAGAACTAATTAAATCTCTTGACTCAGATATTCTCTCGCGCGTCAGACAATATTGTTTATGGTCTTATTATAATCAAACCTCAAACGATATCATCGAGCTTATATTTTTAAAACACAAAAATGTAATTCCTACCCTTAGAAAAATATATAACATTGATTTCTTTTTACGTGTAGGTAAAGAAATTATTCCGTTTGATTTAAAAATCACTCATGTATCTGATGAATATTTTGAACTTGCATCAAAAGGTATTTCCATTGCCGATTCCGGTCATGACGACTTCACTGTAAATAAGAATACACCCAGTGAGCTTGAAACCATAAAAGAATATTATAAAACATACAAAAAAATCATAAAAATCTTTCCCTACCAAACATAAGCGAATTTAAGTCTGATACAAAAGCAGCCTTATCAAATTTTCTGATTACGCTTGATAATGCTTCTGCTCAATTCATTGCAAAATTGCAGCAAGCACATAAGGCTTATGTACCTCACAATCAAGAAACTCTCAAAATGCTGGAATGGTGGAATTATAAATATCAGGGTGAACGTTTATTTTGCAATAACAATCGTCTTTTCGTATTCTTGGCTTATGAAACTAAATTTATAGATGGCCGTGATCTGAAAGGTAACACGGATGAAATCAGAAGAAAAATCAATCATCTTTTAGACAATCTTTCTGCTGATTCTATTCATAAAATTCAATATCATTATGAAAAAGATGCGAAATTAGAAGGTGATTACTGTGCTTTCTCCCTTTCAACCATTTATTCTGAATAATCACAAAGCCGACTTTCTTGCTTTTTTATCACAAGGAGTCGGCTCTATTACTATTTCATTATTTCCGCACAAAATTTTACTATCTTTGATACCTTATAAATATAACCTTCCGGAATTGTTTTTTCAAAAAGTGCATTCATGATATTGTATACTTCATATTCTGGATTTGATTCAAAAATTTCCTTTATCATCTGCACTAGCTCAAGATCATCATTCTTAAAAACAATCTGCTCCAATTCTTTATTTCCGGTATTCTGAAATGTGAGTACGAAATCTGTTTTTAATGCATTTTTTCTATTATCCTGTATAACAGATGTTGCAGAATACTCTAACGGAACAATTTCCCTAATTTCAAAGCCATGATGTACAGACAAATTTAATATGTCCATCCAGATATTATCATCCAAACAATTAAATGCTAAAGAAAAATATCTATTTGGTTTTAAAACTCTGCAGATTTCTCCAAATGCTTTATCTAACAATAAATTATAATTATCAGAATTCTTCTTTTTTCTGTCTTTTGCTTCTGTTACTACAATTTCATTATCCCATTCCATTTTTTCATCAAGCCCCAGCCATGCATTCCACATCAAACTCTGCTCCATATAAAGGACTCTATTTGTATGAGGCGGATCAATAAATACATAGTCTACAGAATCTTCGTCAATTGGAATTTGTGTTGCAGAACCATTGATAAGTTTTACATGCTCTTGCATATAAGACTCACTTTTTTCAGAAAACAAGCTGTATATTTCCTGTTCTCCTTTGAGAATACGCTTAAATCTATTTTCAAAACAATTCCATACATTTATTTCAAAATGTTCTTCCGGAACCCAATATCCGATTACCCAACTTCCCACTTCGGCACGAGGTTCCTCTCCTTTGTTTTTCTTTCTTCTTCGAACAACAAATACCAGATTACTTGCTTGAGATAAGGTTCCGGATAATGTCAGTTCAAACACGGTTCTTAATTTTTTGTCTTCTATTTTTTTGATTTCATCAAGCAAAAGAGATAATCCAACCAAAGCTCTCGGTGTAAACAAGTCTGAAACTTTTTGCTCTTTTCCAACATTAATTCTGGAATTTTCATACATGATACTTTTAGGATACCATTTTGCTTCTATGGATGGCTCATTACACATTTTAATATCCATAGAATTGCCAGCCCTTATTTTCTTTTTTTCTTTATCTGTACGGTACCACACTTCTACTGGCTCATCATTTTTCCATATTGTATGAGTTACCATAGTTTTCTCTCCCTCAAACTCCATCTCATACATACTGTTAATGGTTTCTCGAAGTGTTTCTTTTATGTTCTCAAATATTTTGTTTATTTCCTCAACATTTTACTGATGTGCGATAAAGAAGTAATAGAAGTGTAAAAAATTT
>URHS01000042.1 GCA_900547685.1 uncultured Blautia sp.
TTTTTTAAGTGAACGAGCCATAAGTTCTAACCTCCTTGCGAACAATTATTTGATTGCTTTACCATCTCTTCTTCTTACGATCAGTTTGTTAGAAGATTTGTTTTTCTTACGTGTCTTCAGACCGAGTGCAGGTTTGCCCCATGGTGTACACGGACCCGGGCGACCGATACCAGTCTTACCTTCACCACCACCATGCGGATGGTCATTCGGGTTCATAACGGAACCACGAACAGTAGGTCTGATTCCCATGTGACGTTTACGTCCTGCTTTACCAACGTTGATCAGGTTGTGTTCGCCATTTCCTACAACACCGATAGATGCTCTACAAATGATCGGAACCATTCTCATTTCACCGGACGGAAGTCTCAGTGTTGCGTATTTTCCTTCTTTAGCCATCAACTGTGCGCTATTTCCTGCGGAACGAACAAGCTGTCCGCCTTTTCCCGGATAAAGCTCAATGTTGTGGATCTGTGTACCAACCGGGATTTCAGAAAGCGGCAAGCAGTTTCCTACTCTTACTTCTGCTTCCGGTCCGTTCATAACTTTCATACCGTCTGTCAGTCCTTCCGGAGCGAGGATGTATGCTTTCTCTCCGTCAGCGTAGCAGATCAGTGCGATGTTAGCAGATCTGTTCGGATCGTACTCGATACCGATTACAGTTGCCGGAATTCCATCTTTTCTTCTCTTGAAATCTACGATTCTGTATTTTTTCTTAGCTCCGCCTCCGCGGTGTCTTACTGTAATTTTACCCTGATTATTACGACCAGCTTTTCTGCTCTTAGAATCCAACAGAGATTTCTCAGGAGTTGTCTTTGTGATCTCAGAGAAATCAGAACCAGTCATCTGTCTTCTGGAAGGTGTATATGGGTTATAAGTTTTGATTCCCATTACTGTCTCTCCTTTCGTTTGCTCTAATTATTTGTTATCACGGATTTGCACCGTATACATTGAGCACTTAGCGAGGTATCCCCCGAGCTTAGTGCGAAAGTACACCCGGTCCGCTTAGCGAGGTATTCTCGAACTTAGCGGCTGTGGTGTTTCCTATTTTACAGTCCCTCGAATATTTCGATATCTGCGCTGTCTTCTGTCAACTGCACGATTGCTTTTTTCGCTTTTGCAGTTTTTCCGAATGTCATACCACGTCTCTTTGTTTTTCCATCAAGATTCATGGTGTTTACGCTTTTTACTTTTGTTCCGTTGAACATTTTTTCAACAGCTTCTTTTACCTGATTTTTTGTAGCTTCTGTATGAACCATGAATGTATATTTCTTGTCAGCCATCAGCTCCATGCTTTTTTCGGTGATAACCGGTTTCAGGATTACATCATAATATTGAATGTTAGCCATTATGCGTACACCTCCTCGATTGTTGCAACAGCAGCTTTCGTAGCGATTACTGTGTTGTATTTCAGGATGTCAAATACGTTGATCGTATTGGTACGTGCTGTTTTCACATTTGCGATATTTCTTGCGGAAATCTCTACATTTGTGTTACCGTCTTCCAGTACAACCAATGCTTTATTTACGTTCAGGTTGTTCAGAACTTCCTGGAATTTCTTTGTTTTGATCTCATCGAATTTGATCTCGTCAACTACGATAAATTTGTTCTCTGCTACTCTGGATGAAAGTGCAGATTTCAGAGCTGCTCTTTTTTCTTTTTTGTTCATCTTGAAAGAGTAGTCTCTCGGTACCGGAGCAAATACAACTCCGCCGCCTGTCCACTGTGGAGCTCTTGTTGAACCCTGTCTTGCATGACCTGTTCCTTTCTGTCTCCACGGTTTTCTTCCGCCACCGGAAACTTCAGAACGTGTTTTTGCTTTCTGTGTTCCCTGACGATTATTTGCAAGCTGACGAACAACAGCTAAATGTACTAAGTGATCGTTGATTTCAACACCGAACACAGCATCGTTTAATTCCATTGTTCCAACTTCTTTGCCTTCCATATTATAAACAGATACGTTTGCCATTTTATGTGGTCCTCCTTTCCAACGAAAACTTATTTACCGCATTTAACTGTTTCTTTGATTGTAACTAAGGATTTTTTAGGTCCTGGCACTGCACCTTTAACTAACAGTAAGTTGTTTTCAGCATCAACTCTTACAACTTCTAAGTTCTGAACAGTTACTCTTACATGTCCCATGTGACCTGGCATTCTTTTTCCTTTAAATACTTTTGAAGGATCAGAACAAGCACCGTTTGAACCTGCATGACGATGATATTTAGAACCATGAGCCATAGGTCCTCTGGACTGTCCATGTCTTTTGATAGCGCCCTGGAATCCTTTACCTTTGCTTGTTGCAGTAACATCAATTTTGTCTCCTGCTGCAAAGATATCAGCTTTGATTTCCTGTCCTAATGTGTATTCGCCTTCTAATTTTAATTCTCTGACGAATCTCTTGCAGGAAACACCAGCTTTTTCAAAGTGTCCTTTCATTGGTTTGTTGACAATATTTTCTCTCTTATCACCAAAACCAACCTGTACAGCTTCGTAACCGTCATTGTCCTGTGTTTTAACCTGTGTTACTACACAAGGTCCAGCCTGCAATACAGTTACTGGAGTTAAAACTCCGTCTTCGTTGAAGATTTGAGTCATTCCGACTTTAGTAGCTAAGATTGCTTTCTTCATTCTTTTTACCTCCTGTGAATCTACAGCGGATTACACTGTGATGTGCAATCATCCTAGACAAACAGTCAACATAAGTGGATGCTTAAAGCATTGCTTCTATATCAACCTTGTAAGGATAATCTCTCTTAACCTTAAACAGAACTTTTTTTATTTCTGTTTCATTTTGATATCAATGTAAACACCTGCTGGCATTTCAAGACGTGCCAGAGCATCAACAGTTTTCTGTGTAGGTGCAATGATATCAATCAGTCTTTTGTGAGTTCTCTGTTCGAACTGTTCTCTGGAATCTTTATATTTGTGAACCGCACGTAAGATTGTTACTACTTCTTTCTTTGTAGGAAGTGGTACCGGTCCACTAACAGTTGCTCCATTCTTTTTAACAGTTTCGATAATTTTGCCTGCTGACGCATCTACTAACTGATGGTCATAAGCTTTCAAAGTGATTCTCATTACTTGACTTGCCATAAAAAAAGTCTCCTCCTTTTCGCACTTTTAATTAGTACGACAAGCGGCGACTGTACACATTCCCGTGTGTGTCATCTCAAAGCTACACACACTCCCACCCTTAGTGGTAAGTCTTTAGATGTAATACAGTGACTTGTCGTCAGTTTCCTAACTTGACATTCGCTCCGCGGAAAACCTGGCTTATGCCAGCAACCTCACACTTCATAGCTATCATGTCACAGCAAAAGTAAGTATACTGGAAGTTTTTCCATATTGCAAGTCTTTTTTCAATTATTTTTGTATTTTCTTTGTATTTTTTTCAATACATAATTTTATTTAAAAATCTAAACAAAAAAGCGCTATACCCATGATAGATATAACGCTCTCTACTACTATAATAAATCTGAATAATCAAGAAGTGTAACTTCGTTTTCTTCATCCTTCTTCACTTCCGGTTGTTCGCCGGCTGCTGCTGCTTTCGCCAGTAATTCATCTATACTAGGTGTCTTCGGAACAGCATTTACATTTATAGGATTTTCTTCTTCTGTAAACATTTCTGTTTGTGTCTCTTCTATTATAATGTCTTCCGGTACATCAGTTTTCAAAACTTCTTCATCAGCCTCAAGAACTTCTTCGCTTATCGGTTCTTCATCAGCTTCAAAAACTTCTTCACTCACCTGTTCTTCATCAGCTCCAAAAACTTCTTCACCTATCGGTTTTTCATCCATTTCCAAAGCTTCTTCTTGTTCAGCTTCAACTTCTGCTTCAGCTGTGTTTTCTTGTTCTTCAGGTTCTTCCACTGTCTGTGTTGTTTCTTCTGCCTCTTGTACCGCTTTTTCTATTTCCTCTGCATCCGGCATAATTACTGTTGCATCCGGAACATTCTCAGGTTCACTTACCTGAGCAATCCCTGAAGCAATAGAAGTCATTGCATCTTTCATTGCCTCATCAAATCCCTGAAGTTCCTGTGATGGCTCGGAAAATGTATCTTCAGAAGAGATATTTTCCGGAACAAAAACATCATCCGTTTCTTCCTGTTCCTCTTCTTCATCATCTTCTTCCAGAAGTCCTTTTTTCTCCAATTTGCGTCTTCGTTTTTCTTCTTTTTTCAAACGACGGCGCTCTTTGGCACTTAGCTCTTCCTCTTCTTCCTCGTCATCTTCTTCTTCATCTTCCTCCTCGTCGTCCTCGTCATCATCATCTCTGCGAAGAACCTCAGAAAGAATAAATAAAATAATCAGAAGAACAATTACCGCTCCCACAACCATCAAACCTGTTTTACTCTGTAAAGCAATGGCTGCGTATCCAATAAACGGAACTGTTATGACTGCTTTTGATACTTTATCCTGTAATGTAACACTTTCGGCATCATTATTCTTGTTGTATACATCTTTCACTTTATAAACACCAGCTGTTGTGTCCATATCCTGAATCTCATATACATACTGAGCGGAACCTTCGATATAAATAATCTTATCCTCTTTATTCAGTTTTTCTGTATCCACCTGTTTCCCATAAGCAACAGCTCCCACAGGAAGATTTGTTTCTATATTCGAGTTATCATTTATAACAGTGTCCACACCCAACAAAGGAGGCACTAAAAGCGCTGCCGCCACAGCTATGGACAGGAGAACCACCAGGTTCACAATAAATTTCAATACTTTTGACATTTGCATACTCCTTACTTTACAGCTTCGCCGCATAGTTTCATAACATACTTTATATTAACATCTTTCAGCGAAGATGTATAGAGTCAATTTCCATTTACATATCTTTCAGAAATGCACAATAACCTCTGTATGCTTCATAAATATCCACTTTACTTGCGATTTCCCATGGTGCATGCATATTTAATACCGGTACTCCGCAATCAATAACTTCCATATTATAATTTGCCAGAATGTATGCGATTGTTCCGCCGCCTCCCTGGTCAACTTTTCCAAGCTCAGCCGTTTGGAATGCCACATGATTATCATCCATAACTTTACGCAGTTTTGCTATGTATTCCGGATTTGCATCATTAGAACCACTCTTCCCTCTGGAGCCTGTATACTTGTTGAAAGTAATTCCATGACCTAAATATGCACTATTTTTCTTTTCCATTACTTCTGGGAAGTTTGGATCAAAACCTGCACTCACATCAGAAGAAAGCATCATAGAGTTTTTCAGTGCTCTGCGTAACAGCAGTTCACTATACTGGTTTGCCGCATACATTACTTCCGCTGTAACATTTTCAAAGAAACGTGACTGCATACCTGTTGCTCCTACACTTCCAATTTCTTCTTTATCTACCAAAAGGCATACTGCTGTATATTTTACTCTATTCTGTGCCAGCATCGCTTCAAAAGATGGATATGCGCAAACTCTGTCGTCATGTCCGTATCCCATGATCATACTTCTGTCAAATCCATAATCCCTGGCTTTTCCTGCAGGAACAACTTCAAATTCTGCAGAAAGAAAATCTTCTTCTTCCATATCATATTTTTCTTTTAAAATATGAAGAATTTGTGCTTTTACAGGTTCTTCTTCCTCATCAGAAAGAGGAATGCTTCCTACCAGCACATTGAGGTTTTCTCCTTCAATTACTTCTGCTGCTGTTTTCTGAAGCTGCTTTGCTGAAAGATGGATTAATAAATCGGAAATACCAAAAACAGGATCTGTTTCCTCTTCACCGATAACAACCTGCACTACCTCTCCATTTTTCTTTGCAACAACACCATGCAATGCCAAAGGAATTGTCACCCACTGATATTTCTTTACTCCGCCATAATAATGTGTATCCAACAGAGCCAGCTCCTGATCTTCGTACAGTGGATTCTGTTTTAAATCAATACGAGGTGAATCTACATGCGCGCCTAAGATTCTCATTCCCTTTTCCATTGGTTCTTCACCGATAATATACATTGCCAGTGTTTTATCCATATTGTTGGCATAAACCTTATCACCAGCCTGCAGTGTTTCCTTATTGGCAATTACATCATCAAGGTTACGATAACCTGCAGCCTTTGCCTGAGAAATCATCTCGGAAATACATTCACGTTCTGTCTTGCAGTTACTGATAAAAGTTTTATACTTTTCATTAAACTGAAATACCTCTGTTGTATCTGTATACTTTTTCCACGCATTTTCTGTCTTCATGTCTAAAAAACCTCCTGCTCTTTCATCTTCCTCGATTTTACTACATCTTTCTCCTAATTGCAAGATAGCAAGTATCTTCCATAAAATCAAAAAAAGATGCAGCTTTATGCCACATCTTCTTTTGATTTTCTTTTTCATTCTCGGTATGCAAAGCTTATACTTCTTCTTTTTTGCTCAAGTATTCTTCAATACTTTTCATGGCTTCTTCTTCATCTACGCCATCGACAGAAACTGTTACACTCTCACCAGCGTCTAATCCCAAACTCATCATACCCATAATGCTCTTTGCATTTACTTTTCTTGCTTCGCTCTCTAAATAAATGTTGCTGGCATACTGACTTGCCACCTGTACGAGCATTGCGATTGGTCTTGCTTCCAGACCGTTTGAAATCCCGATGGTAATTGGTTTCCTAATCATACCTGTTCCTCCTTGAATCCTCTGAGCTGTTCTGCTATGCTGCAAATCTTCCTTAATCTGTGGTTAATGCCTGACTTACCTACCGGAGCAGACAATAAACTGCCTAATTCCTTTAATGATGCCTGCGGATATTCTAATCTTAATAAGGCTGTCTCTTCCAAATTTTCAGGCAGTCTATGAAGCCCTACCGTATCGCGGATATATATAATGTCATCCACTTGCTTCACCGCTGCATTTACAGTCTTATTAATATTTGCCGTTTCGCAGTTCACTTTTCTATTTACAGTATTTCGCATCCCCTTTAATATCCGGACATTTTCCAAATTCATCAGAGATACGCCTGCTCCCATAAGGCCTAAAAGTTCTACGATTTGTGCTCCTTCCTTCACATAAACAACTTGATACTTCTTGCGTTTTACAATTTTAGCATCAATTCCAAATGACTGTATAAGCTCCTGCATTTGTTGCGCTTTCTCCGGTGTTGTACAAACCACCTCAAAATGATAAAACTTTTCAGGGTCGCTAATGGAGCCGGCACATAAAAATGCACCTCTTAAAAATGCACGTTTACAGCAGCTCCTTTGAATGATAATAGGATTGACCAGAGCATCTGTTGTCACAGGTCTTCTATCTGCACTAAGCAGTTTTACTGCCTGCAATATTTTAACAGTCAATTCTGTATCATCTATATCAATAGTAAATCGGTTGTTTTTCCTTACTATCTGTCTATCAGTAGAAACTTTAAGTTCCATTGTAAACGTTTTTTCTAGTAATGTAAAGACTTTTCTAAGAATACTTTCATTTTCCGAAGATATAGAAAGGGTCAAGCCCCCTTGTGGCACGAGCATAATTTCCCCATGAAAAGCAATCATGGCAGCCAGTTCTGAAATACAGCAGTGCCTTGCTTTGTCTTCATAGCGAAGCAATTCCTCCTTTACATTTCCGGAGAAAGACATTTTTTTCCATCCTTTTCTATATCTCTATGTTCTACACGAATTCCGTATTCTTCATTTTCGCCTAATCTTCGGTAAAGCTCATTTGCAAGAGTTACAGAACGGTGTTTACCACCAGTACAGCCTACTGCAATTACCAACTGTGTTTTTCCTTCTGTAATATAATTCGGAATTAAAAAACGAACCATATCTTCCAGCTTGTCTGAAAATTCATGTGCTAACTCAAAATTCATAACATAATCACTGACAGGATGGTCATTTCCACTTAAAGGACGCAATTCATCAATATAATAAGGATTTGGCAAAAATCTCACATCAAACACCAAATCTGCATCTTGAGGAATACCATACTTAAACCCAAAGGACAGCACTGTAACCATAAGGTTTTTAAAATTTCTGTTTTCCACAAAAATCTTTTCCAGCTCTGCCTTTAGTTCTCTGGTCAAAAGCTTGCTTGTGTCTAAAATATAATCTGCATATTCTTTCAAAAAGCGCAGTCTTTCTCTTTCTTTGCGGATACCGTCATCTACTCTGCTGCCTACTGCCAGAGGATGATTTCGTCTGCTTTCTTTGTAACGCCTTACTAAAACATCATCATCTGCATCTAAAAACAGGATTTCAATTCCCACTCCTGAAAAATTAATATTTTCAAGAACTGTTTCCAGCTCATATAAAGCCTTACCATTACGAATATCCACACCTACCGCAACTTTCTCAATTTCTCCTGATCCGCCATCTCTTAAAAGCTGTACAAATTTTTCAATTAACATAACCGGAAGATTATCCACGCAAAAATACTCCATATCTTCCAGCATTTTAAGTGCTGTACTTTTTCCGGCGCCTGACATTCCTGTCACAATTACAAACCGCATACTTCCTCCTAAAATTCTCCCAAAAATTTTACTTCAGGCTCTAAAGTAACTCCGAACTGTTCCTGTACCCTTTTCTGAACTTCTCTGATAAGTCCCAAAACATCGGCTGCGGTTGCATCACCTTTATTCACCACAAATCCACAATGTTTTTCTGAAATCTGAGCACCGCCTACAGAAAATCCTCGAAGTCCTGCATCCATAATCAACTTGCCTGCAAAATATCCTTCCGGTCTTTTAAATGTACTTCCTGCACTTGGCATATCCAAAGGCTGCTTTGTTACACGTCTTTCTTTTAAATCGTCCATTACTTTACGAATTTTTTCTCTCTCACCTTTTTCAAGCTGTAAAACTACGGAAATCACCACATAACCTTTTTCTTTTACCACACTGGTTCTGTACCCAAAGTTCATTTCTTCTTTGGAAAGTGTCAATATTTCACCTTCCTTTGTAAGAACTGTAACTTCTTTAATAATATCCTTCATTTCTCCGCCGTAAGCCCCTGCGTTCATCACCACTGCTCCGCCAATAGTTCCCGGAATTCCGGAAGCAAATTCCATGCCTGTCAGCCCTTCTTCTAAAGCTTCTGCCGCAACTTTAGACAGAAGTGCACCTGCTTTCACAGTAATGGTCTTTTCTTCCGCTATAATGTCACTGAAATTTTTCCATAACTGAATGACTGCGCCTCGATATCCCTTATCACTTACTAAAAGGTTACTTCCATTTCCCAAAATAAAGAACTCAATATTATTCTCTTTGCATATTTGAAGAATTTTCTGCATCTCCTCAGTACTGTGAGGACAAAGATAATAATCTGCCGGTCCTCCAATACGAAAAGTCGTATGCTTTTTCATTGGTTCATGCAGCCTCACATTGTCACTCCCCAAAATCATACAAAACATATTCTCAATGCTGTTATTTTCCATTCTAATACCTCTTATCCTCTTTTAGCCTTTCCAAAAACCAAATCTTTAATTACTTCTCCGGCTATCATAAGCCCTGCCACTCCCGGCACAAAAGAAACGCTTGCCGGAACCGGTCGTTTGCTTGCGCTTCTAACTTCCACCGGTTCAGCTTTTTTCTCTTTACGCACCGTTTCTGTAGAAAATAAAACCTTAACCTTTTTAATCTTTCTCTTTTTTAATTCTGTGCGCATTACCTTTGCAAGAGGACACACACTGGTCTTTGATATATCTGCAATTTGAAAACAGGACGGATTTAATTTATTCCCGGTGCCCATGCAGGAAATTACCGGTACATTTGCTTCTTTTGCCATCTCAATCAAAAGCAACTTTGCAGAAACTGTATCCACAGCATCTACAATATAATCATATCCTGAAAAATCAAACAGCTGTGCTGTATCTGCGTTAAAAAAAGTATCGTAAGTATGTACTATCGCATCCTGATTAATATCCATAATCCTCTCTTTTGCCACGGATACCTTTTTCCTGCCCATAGTAGAACGCAAAGCAACCAGCTGTCTGTTAAGATTTGTCAGGCTCACTTCATCATGGTCTACCAAAGTCAGGTTGCCTACCCCTGCCCTTGCCAATGCTTCTACCACATAAGAGCCTACCCCTCCAATTCCAAAAACTGCAACTTTGGAATTTGCAAGTATCTGAAGTCCTTCTTTTCCTAATAGTTCTTCTGAACGTGAGAATGCATGCAGCATTTTCCGTTTCCTCCTGTTACTACATTTTTTGTGAATCACTTTCTAAAGTGCACCTGGGGATGCGGACATTGCCCCGTATCCCACATAAGCACTAACATTATACTATTGATTAACGAAAAAGTATAGCTTAGTTTTTCATCTTTGGCTTAAAAATCAGGCTGGCCAGATAAGAAAAAATCAGAGCTGCAGCAATTCCTACTGCGCTTGCAGTAAATCCACCCATAAAAATGCCCAAAAATCCATGCTCCAGAATTGACTTTTTCACGCCATTAAACAATGTATTCCCAAATCCCAATAACGGCACACTCGCTCCTGCTCCGGCAAAATCAATTAATTTATCATAAAGTCCAAAACTTCCCAGCACAGCTCCTGTACACACCAGCAAAACCATTATCCTTCCGGGCAAAAGCTTTGTTTTTTCCAATAATATCTGCACCAGTGCGCAAATCAATCCTCCTACCCAAAATGCATTGATATATTCCATAGCTCTTTCTCCTAACAATGTTCAATAATCGCTGCCTGAGCAATGCCCGGCACACTTTTCCCCTCATTATAGCTGACTTTGGAAAGCAGCGCTCCTGTAGGTACAAATAAAATCCGCTTCCACTCTCCTTTTTCTATTTTCGGAAGAATGTAAGAAGCAAAGGTAACTGCAGCACATCCACAACCGCTTCCGCCTGCATGAGTATCCTGTGTATTTGAGTCAAAAATTTCTATACCGCAATCCAAGTGTTGTTTTTCAATGTCAAAGCCTTTTTCTTTCATTAAATCAAACAAAATTCGCTGTCCTACCTCTCCCAAATCTCCGGTAATAATTCGGTCATAATCCTCCGGCAGACGATTAAAATCCATAAGGTTTTGATAAATAGTATCACAGGCAGCGGGCGCCATACAGGCTCCCATATTCAGAGAGTCTTTAAATCCATAATCTACAATTTTTCCCGTTGTAATTCCGGCAATTCTGGCTTTCCCACCTTTGGTTCCTAAAATACAGGCTCCACTTCCTGTCACCGTCCATGTAGCTGATAAAGGTCTCTGATTTCCGTATCCTAAAGGAAATCGAAACTCTTTTTCTGCACTTCCAAAGTGGCTGGACGTAACTGCTGCCACATAAGGTGCATATCCTCCTGAAACTGCCATTGCCGAAAGAGAAAGTGCCTCTCCCATGGTAGAACATGCTCCATAAAGTCCATATATGGGTGTATCAAACCCCATAATTCCAAAAGAAGAAGCTATCGTCTGTGCCAGCAAATCTCCTGCATAAATCATACGAAGCTGCCATTTTTCAATGCCTGCCTTTTCAATCGCCATAGATACCGCTTCCTTTTGCAGATTACTTTCTGCCTCTTCCCATGAGGTACAGCCAAAAAGTCCATCTTCCTCTCCTACCTTATCAAAATATTTACCAAGAGGTCCGTCTCCTTCTTTTTTTCCTACAATGGATGCCGCACTTAATATATGGGCAGCCTGCTGAAATTGTATACTCTGTTTTCCTATAATCTGCTCCATTACACAATCCCCCATATATGCAAAAAGTAATAAATCAGTCCTAACAGGGAAGATGTTAATACCCCATATAAAATAACAGGTCCGGCTATAATAAAAATTTTACATCCAATTCCGAAAACCTGTCCTTCCTTCTGATATTCAATGGCAGGCGCCGCCACAGAATTGGCAAAGCCTGTAATCGGAACCAAAGTTCCTGCGCCACCCCATTTTGCCAGTTTCGGATAGATATTAAATCCTGTAAGAACCACACTGAACAAAATTAAAAGCAAAGAATTCCAACTGCCGCTGATTTCCTTATTCAATCCCATATTCTCACAGATATTTAAAATCACCTGACCAATAGTACAAATAATACCTCCACTTATAAAAGCCCCCAACATATTCAAAAACAAATTGTGCGTTGGCGTCTTTTCCTCTACATATTTTTCATATTGCTTTGCGTCCATTTCCCATTCACCACCTTTAAGCCTATTATGCGAAATATATTCCAATCTTATGCAACAAAAAATTGGAAAAGACTCCCCAACGTTTTCCCTACTGCAATACATATTACAATCCAGCCGATGCCCTTCTTCAGTCCCAGTCGTCTTGCCATGACTGCAAACACATTTATAACTTCTACAAGAGCAATAATCCAGCAGCCTAAAAATATCCCGAAGAAAAGTCCGGTCACAGCAACAAAAACTTTTCCCAGAGGAACAGACAGGTGATAAATATAAAATACATTTCCCAAAAAACTTCCCCACATCAGACAGTTTTCGTATAAAAAAATATGATCTGCCGTATGAGTAATCCCTGCGAAACGTGGAATAATTCCCAGTTCTATAATAAACGCTGCCAATGCCACCGCAACCACTGCTCCGCCGCAAATACCCACAATCCCTGCCAGAATTTCTCCCTGCCACATTAAGATTTTTCCCCCTTCTGTGTTTTTTTGCTGCGGTTTTTATCTGCAATCAGAGTTTTATTCACATCATCCTCATACAACCGCATCTGTACTTCCACCGGTGTTGGATCTTGTGTAAGTTTCCCTTTCCCAAAATGATTAAAGAAAAAAATGACACCAATTCCAATTCCCACAGAATAGGTAAATTCCAGAATTGTAGGACCTGGTGCTATCTCTCCGGTAAACTGTGTATAAATCTTAGAAAATAAATTAGCAGTATCCACATCGGTATTAAAGGTCATAATAGAAAAAGCACCTCCAAAAAAAGTCAGCACAGAGACCAATAAGGTCTTTAACCAGCTATACCATTTTTGTTGATGCTTCGCTTTCTCGTAAGTAACAATCAGATTTGCCTCACCGATGTGGGTAATATCCACATTAGGTTCTTCTTTTGCCACTGCATGGACTAAATCTACAGCAGAAAGCACATACCTTCCCGGCGCCCCATTTGGAATAGAAAAAACCTTTCTTACTTTATTCCTGTTTAGCACCTTATTGTCACTACATGTAAGTTTTGCCACATCCTGTAAATATATTTCAGGACTTTGCACTTCTACATTTTTCTCCGTCTGTATATACAAAATTTCGCTCATCTGACAACCTCCTTACACTGTTAAGGAGTATTATGCCCAAATTTTTCACTTATATCCGTTCTCTCATCGCCTTTAAAATCTTCTTTTCCAATCTGGAAACCTGTACCTGAGACATTCCCATCATTTTTGCAATGCTGGTTTGGGTTTTTTCTTTAAAAAAGCGCAGATAAATCAGTTCTCTTTCTCTGGCATTCAAACTTCCCAGTACATCTTCCAAAAGAAGCTTATCTAAAACCTCCTCCTGTTCATCCTTTTCATAAGGCAGTTTATCCTCCAAAGCAATATCACTGCCGTCACTTTGATAAATCGTTTTCTGTAAAGACTCTACCTGAGCGGAAGACTCCATTGCCATAATCAATTCTTCTTCTGACATAGACAGCTCCTTGGCAATCTCCTCCATAGAGGGCTCCTGCCCTGTTTTCATCAACAGTTCTTCTCTTATTGCATAAGCTTTCCCTGCGGCTTCCTTTAAAGAACGGCTTACTTTTACCATGCCGTCATCTCTTAAAAAGCGTTTAATTTCACCTGTTATCATTGGCACTGCATAAGTGGAAAACTTCACTTCATAACTCAAATCAAACTTATCTATAGCCTTCAAAAGTCCAATACAGCCTATTTGTATCAAATCTTCCAATTCCGCTCCTCTGTTTTGAAATCTTCTGGCAATACTATGTACCAGCCCCATATTTTTTTCTGTAAGTATATCTCTTGCTCTCTTATCTCCTTGGTGCGCACGCCCGATAAGGGCAAGGATATCATCCATACAGCCCTCCTACTCAAAGACATCATTTTGTCTTCCTATTGTTTTTTTCATGGTTACAGTTGTCCCTTCTCCCAGCTTTGACTCTACAAAAACCTCATCCATAAAAGCTTCCATAAACGCAAATCCCATTCCTGACCTGTCCTGCTCAGGTTTTGTAGTAAAAAGTGGTTCCATTGCCTTTTCTACATCTTCAATCCCTTTTCCTTTATCCTGTACAATTACCGTCAGTTCTCTTTGGCAACTGCTACATTCTATAGTAATCAAATCTGTTTCTCTTTGATAGGCATGAACAATGCAATTTGTAATTGCTTCCGATACCGCAGTCTTAATATCTGCTACCTCCTCTAAAGTAGGATTTAACTGTGTGCTGAATGCTGCTACCGCAATTCTCGCCAGTCCTTCATTACAAGAACGACTTTCTACTTTCAGAACCATTTTATTATCCCGGCTCATACTCTCCCCCCTATCTCGCTCTATAATTCCATACCGGTTCCTGACTGATTTCAATATGTTTATAAATACCGGAAAGCTGCATAATCTTTAAAACTCTGTCATTTACATGAATTGCTGCTACGGTACCTTTACTATAACTTAAAATGCGTTTTCTGCCCATTATCATTCCAATTCCCGAACTATCCATAAAACCGGTTTCCGAAAAATCAAAAACCAGCTGTTTTATCAACCCCTTTTCCAACTCTTTATCAACCTGTGGGGTAATCTGCTCTGCAAAATGATGGTCTAACTCTTTGGGGACATACACAATCAATTGGTTTCCCCGTTTCTTAATCCTATCTTCCATCTTCATATCACCCTTTCCTTTCAACTATTATTCGCAATATTGTTGTGTAAAACAGCAAAAAGACGCATACTTCTCGTACACGCCTTTTCTCCAAGGTTTTTCTTCCGTATTTATTCTTCTATAGTTTCCCCTGTCTGTATTCCGCCTTCTGAAGTTTCTGCTCCCTCTGGCTGTCCCTCATCTTCCGATGGCGTTTCTGTATCACCTTCAGACGAAGATTGCATTGCTCCACCATTTGCTTCTAAATAATCTTTCGCATCAGAAGCCACCTTTGTTCCGGGGAATTCATCAATAATTTTTTGATACCACTGATTCGCGTTTTCTGTATCGCCTTTTTTGTCATAAGCCTGCGCTAACTGAAACATGGTATTTCTATCCTGTTTTCCAATATTTAAAGCCTTTTCCAAATTGGCAATAGCAGTGTCATAATCTCCACTTTCCATAGCAGCAGAAGCTTCATTTACATATTTTTTGCGTACTGTAGAACCTACGGATTTCATAATACTGTCATACATACTTTTCGCTTCTACGGACAAAAGCTCTGCATTAACCCCTTCAATGGCATTTGCTGCTGTATCAGAATTTCCTTCCTGATGAGCCTGCCATGCTTTCATAAGATTTTCATAAGCCCCAGCCTTTTCTCCTGCCTCCTGAATTTGAGTCTGCGCTGTATTTACAGATTCGGTAGAAGCATCCATTTCTTCCTGCATACGAGCAAGCTCTGCAGACAACGTTGCCATTTTTCCACTGTATTCCACAACTTTTTTATTTGCCTCTTGGTTGATTTTCTGTGTCTTTGCAGGCACAATCAAAAACCAGAGAGCTGCTGCACCTACCAAAAGTCCCAAAAGCAAATTTACCAAAGTATTTGTAATGCTCTTCTCCTTATATTCCGGCGGCTGAATAATGGTATCATTACCGGATTTATACACAAGGCTTCCATTTTGTTTTTCTTCCTCTTTTTCTCTCATTTTAAACCGAGAGTCTAAATTTGTAGCTCTTCCTGTCTGCTCTTCGATTTCCTTTAAAAATCTCAGTGTAGTGGTATTTGTCTTATCAATCTTTACTGCTGTTTTCAATTGTTTTCGAGCTTTTTCATACTCACCTTCATGAATATATATGAGCGCCAGTAAATGATAACCTTTTATCAATTTCGGATTATTGGCAAGCACCTTCTTTAACTGCATTTTTGCCATGTCCGGATTACCATTTCGGCAGTACTCCAGACATTGATTATATTTTTTAATGCTTGTATTAATCACGTCAAGACGATTGGTGTTTTTTTGTAATTTATCAATATATACACTTGCCAGATTCCCCTCCGGCATCATGTTCTTGCTGATTACCCATTCACTTAAAGCAGCAACCACTTCTCCTGTTTCAAAATATACCAGACCAAGAAGATTTCTTGCCTGTATATTCATTTTATTCATTTTCAAACTTCGTTTCAGACAGGTAATTGCCCCTGACAAATCCCGAATTTGAGCCTTTTCAAGCCCTTGATTATAGTAAAAATTGGACAAAGCACCTATTTTCTTCAGTGCTCTTACATTACATCCGCACTTAGGACAATAGTCAGAAGCTGTCAGTACTGTTTGACATACAACACAATTCATAGTCTTCTCCTATTTCTCAGATGTTTTATGATTATCTCTCATCATTTCTTTTAAAATATCAATGACATCTGTCAAATCCTGTTTATAAATTGCTCCTTCTGCATCGTCCACATCTAAACACGGTTGAAACTTCTTCAGTTCTTCCTCGTAATTAATCATGCGCTCTCCTCCTTACATAGTCCTTAATCTCCCCTACAAGATACAAAGAACCCACTACAAACAGCAATCCATCTTTCTTCAGCTTATAAGCTTCTTCAAAAGCCTTTTCCGGATTTGTTTCCACCAGAACGTTTTCACATCCATTTTCCTTAAAAAGTCCTGCAAGTTCTAAAGCAGATTGCTTTCTGCTTCCCCATATTTCTGTTGTCACAACATTTGTAAAATGAAGCCCATTACAAATTTTGGCAATCATATCCGGAAATTCCTTATCCGAAACTGTAGTAAACAGCAATGTGATTTCATAATCATTCTGAAAATGGCGTACTGTTTCTACAAACTTTGCAATACCATCTTCATTATGTGCACCATCTACAATCACGCCGGGAAGTATGGTTTCCATTCGTCCCTGCCAACGGGTATTCTTCATCCCTTGTACCAGCTCTGCCTTTTCCATACCATGATATTGCTTCAAAGCACCCATGGTTTCCAGTGCCAAAGAAGCATTCATCATCTGGTATTTTGCAGTAAAAGGAACAAATAATTCTGTATCTCCATAAACGGCTGACTGACTGATAAAGTGAATTCCTTCCGGCGTAAAATCTAAAAGCTTCTGATTTTCTTCTTTCACTTCACACCAAGGGCATCCCAATTCCTGTGCTCTCTTTTTTATTACTTCTGCTGCTTCCTGATTATTTCCGTCAAAAATCACAGGCACCTGCGGCTTAATAATTCCCGCCTTTTCTCCTGCAATCTGCGTAATAGTATTACCCAGATATTCTACATGATCAAGGCTTATGGAAGTAATCACACAGGCAATGGGGTTTAAAACAGCGTTTGTAGCATCCAGTCTTCCACCTAAACCAGTTTCCAAAATAATATAATCCACATTTTCCTTCTGAAAAATCACCATTCCCATGAGAAAAAGAAATTCAAAATAAGTAGGATGATAGTCCCCTGCCTCTAAAAGCTCATCCGACAGAGTTTTCACCTGCAAAAAGGCTTCTAAAAAAGCTTCATCAGAAACCATTACCTCATTAATCTGAAAACGTTCATTAATTTTTATAAGATGCGGAGATGTGAATAAACCACATCGAAAACCATGAGCTTCCAACATGGTAGAAAGAAAAGCACAAACGCTTCCTTTTCCGTTTGTTCCTGCAACATGAATAATTTTTCTATCTTTATCAGGGCTGCCCAGCATGTCCAGACATTTCCTGGTGTGTTCTAATTTATTTTTCGTTGTAAACTTCGGTATATCTTCTATATAATTTACCGCTTCGTCATAAGTAAACAAGCTATCCCTCCTGTTCTGAAAACATAAGCTACCGCACTAAGACTTTGCCTAATGCGGTAGCCTCATATCAATTACCATTATAATGAAGTGGGAATAATATGCAAGCAAATTATGTCGGTTAGAAAAATTTTCTTTTATTCCTCTTTTTCTGTCTGAGTTTCCTCTGTCACACCGGTTTCCGGTCCTTCTGTAATAATTAATTCCAATTCTGCGCTCTGGCTTCCTTCTACCGGTTCATGATAAATATACTTCTCTGTTCTTGTGAGTACTTTATGAGTAGAACTATTGCTTCGCATTGCAACGTCCACTATATCTCCTTCTTTTAAGGCCATATTTAACAGAAGTAAAGTATTTTCATCTACAAAATTCGCCTCTGCCAACTCCCCGTTTATTTCCATAAAAGATGACTGGGTAAAATTAGCTCCTCGAATATAATACTGTGTTTCTCCCAGAGTATTAATTCCATGAAGTTCTGATTCTTTCACGCCTAAATGCATTTTTGTTCTCTGAAAAGGATTTTCCCCGCCATATACATATTTTTCACCATACAAAATATCATACTGCAAAGTTTCCAAATCCACCTGATAATTTTTCGTATTTCTTCTTGCCTGATGGAAACGGAAAATATTTCCCTCATGAATGCCGACTCTATCCATCACTTCAGCAGCCATTTGATATGCCGCCAGATTTTTATCCTTCTTTTCCAATCCCATGTTATCCCAAATGACATACTGTGTCTGGAAAAGATATTTATTCTTTACATCCGTAACCTTCAGTCCCATTGTGGGAAGATGATCTCCATACATAACCAGCACAACATCTTCATCCAGCTTAGAAAGCTCATCTGTCAATTCTTTTACAAACTGATCCATTTCATAAATCTGATTACAATAATACTCCCATTTATAATTTTCTGCCTGAGAGCCAGCTCCTTTCACCGTAATTTGAGGTTCTTCAATCATAGGTTCTTCCGGATAATCTCCATGTCCCTGTACAGAAATTGTATATACATAATCCTGCTGAGGTGTAGACTCCATTGCTTCCAGAATGTATCTGGTCAGGTTTCTGTCACGCATCCAGTCATTTGGGGTTGTATCATCCTGTGTTGCCATATATTCTTCAGAAGTAAACGTATCGAATCCCAGATTTGCAAAAACATTTTTTCTTCCGTAAAAATTCGCTTCGTTATTATGAATGGCATGAGTACTATATCCCAATCCCTTTAGCACATAGGGAACACTTTCACAGGTAGTCTCTTTCAGAATACTCTTATAAGGATATTCTCCCGGTCCAAAATAACGCATACTCATTCCGGTAATTGACTCAAATTCTGTATTCGCTGTACCTGCTCCTACAGAGGGAACCTTAAAATAACCGGAAGAATAATCATTCATCATTTTTCTGAAATTTGGAATAGGATCCTCAGAAACTTCTAAGTAATCTACCAAAGTAGGATCAAAAAATGACTCTAACTGTAAAAATAGTATATTAGGCTTTTTTTCTCCTGTTTCCTCCAACACTTCTTCACTTGCTTGAATTTCATCTATTACACCTTTCGAGTATTCCCTTGGAGAAGAAATTCCTGTATTAAATACTGTAGTTGCCAGACAATATGGATATCCATAATCTTCATAAGCAAATGCGATATTTCCGAAATAATTGGAAAGCACTCTCTTTTCCAATGCTAGCTTTGTAGTTCCTGCAAAAGCAAGTACCGCTACAATGATCAAAGGAACATTGACTTTATAACTAAGTTTTCCCTGATATTTTGGTCCTTTAAAAAACAAAATAGTAAGACCGATAATTGCAGCAATCGCTGCTACCATTACTACGCAAAAAAAGAAAGGCGACAAATATCTGTCCGCAATCTGAACAGCATCGGTAATCAGATGTAAATCCGGACCTGTAAACGGAGTAACTCGTGTAGTAAGCAGCACACCGTTAATAATTCCAAGTCCCATCCAAAAAATAAGCAATATCGTTCTTACAAAAACACGTCTGCGGAATAGATATACAATCAATGTAGTAGTGAAAATCAGAAACGCATTATAGAAAAATACCAAAGGTCTCTCCTGTAAAAATTCCCATGCACTCCATATTGAATGCCTGGACATTGCTTCGATAAGAAAATATCCGACACAAACTGCCAGCATCTGCAGCGGCACAGAAAACATATTGAGATATTTCAGACAAAATACTTTCTTAATTTCTTTCATAAAATTTATTCTCCTTAATAGCAATGAGAACAGGGGTGTACGACTATAAAAGTCTTATCCCCCTGTCCCTGATTTGTGCCTAAAGAATTACTGAAGCTGTGCTAAACGCTCTTTTACCTGTTCCATCATGTTTGTATAACGTTCTAATTTTTCACGCTCCTCCTGCACTTTGCTTTCCGGCGCTTTGCTGATAAAACGTTCATTATTCAGCATACCGTTTACACGTGCAAGCTCTTTTTCCAGTTTTTCTTCTTCTTTCTTCAATCTCTCAATTTCTTTTTCAATATCTACCAACTCTGCAAACGGCATATAAATAACTGCATTGCCGATTACCGCTGATACTGCATCTTCTGCAATTCCCTCTTTGTCAGCCTGTACGAAAACTTCACTTGCATAACCAAGTGTGGCAAAGAATACTTTTCCGTTTTCAAATACTTCTCTGACTGCTTCATCTTCGGAAACAACAAATACTTTTGCCTTTTTGCTTGGCGGAACATTCATACCTGTACGAACATTACGAATTCCTCTTACGGCTTCTTTAATTGTTTCCACTGCTTCTTCATCTGCTGCAAAATTCCATTCTTCTGTAAATTCCGGCCATGCGGAAATCATAATAGATTCTTCTTCCGGACAAAGTGTACAGTAAATCTCCTCTGTAATAAAAGGCATGTATGGATGAAGGAGCTTTAATGCATTACTTAAAACTGTTTTCAATGTCCAAAGTGCTGCTGCCTTTGTAGTATCTTCATCATTGTAAAGACGTGGTTTTACCATTTCAATATACCAGTCACAGAATTCTTCCCAGATAAAGTCATATACTTTCTGAACTGCAATTCCCAGTTCGTATTTATCCAGATTTTCTGTTACTTCTTTTGCCAGTGTATTTACTTTGGACAAAATCCAGCGATCCGCCATTGTTAAGT
>URHS01000043.1 GCA_900547685.1 uncultured Blautia sp.
TTGTAGTTAAAAAATGCTGTATTTATGCGGCATTAGGCGTTTCGCAAACGCCTAATAAAGTAAAGAAAGAGAAAGAGGTTGTCAAATTTTGATAAGTGTACCGACTTTACAATCGTTAGAGTTTAGTTCTGACTTTTGAGGATCGATACAAAGGCAATCTCTTTTTTTTATTTGCAAATAAAAGTTTATAAAAATTTTTCTTGTCATAGAAGATTTTATGTGCTAATATGATACCACACTAAAGCAAGGCAGAAAGGGGAATGAAATATGTCAGGGTTTAATATGAAAGTTACACCGGAAATCGAACAGCTTACCGAACTTTGTAAAGAAAACAGCACCATAGATACAAATTTATATCAAAAATATGATGTAAAGAGAGGATTAAGAGATTTAAATGGAAGAGGCGTGCTAGCGGGGCTGACTCAGGTTTCTAATATTGTACAGAAAAAAGTAATAGATGGCAAAGAGGTTCCCTGTGACGGTGAATTATATTATAGAGGAATTAACATTATAGATTTGACAAACGGATTTTTAAAAGAACAGAGATTTGGTTTTGAAGAAGCAGCTTATCTATTGCTTTTTGGAAAATTACCCAATAAAGTACAATGGAAAGAGTTCAGTGAAATTCTGGCAAATCAGAGAGATCTTCCAACTAATTTTGTCAGAGATGTTATTATGAAAGCTCCCAGCCGAGATATGATGAATACACTTTCCAGAAGTGTATTAACCTTATATTCTTATGATGAAAATCCAGAAGACATTTCTTTACCAAATGTATTACGTCAATGTATCAATTTAATCAGTGTTTTCCCAATGCTGTCTGTTTATGGATATCAGGCACATGAACATTATAACAGGGACGGAAGTCTCTACATACATAATCCAAGAAAAGATTTGTCTACAGCAGAAAATATTCTTTTGATGCTGCGTGCAGATAAACAGTATACACCTTTAGAAGCACAAATTTTAGACTTGGCTTTAGTATTGCATATGGAACATGGCGGTGGTAATAATTCCACTTTTACCACACATGTAGTATCTTCATCAGGAACGGATACATATTCAACGATAGCGGCAGCATTAGGTTCTTTAAAGGGACCAAAACATGGTGGTGCCAATATCAAAGTAGTAAGTATGTTTAACGATATGAAAGAAAATTTAAAAGACTGGACAGATGAGGAAGAAATAGAGAATTATCTGATAAAACTTTTGTATAAAGAAGCCTTTGATAAGAGAGGGTTAATTTATGGAATGGGTCATGCTGTATATTCTATTTCAGATCCAAGAGCACAAATTTTTAAACGGTTTGTAGAAAAACTGGCAGAGGAAAAGGGAAGAAGTGCAGACTACGACCTCTATGCAAGGGTAGAGCGTCTGGCGCCGCAGGTAATTGCAAAAGAGAGAAAGATTTATAAAGGAGTAAGTGCAAATGTAGATTTTTACAGTGGATTCGTATATAGCATGTTAGGTCTTCCTATTGAGCTTTATACACCTATGTTTGCAATTGCCCGTATTGTAGGCTGGAGTGCTCATAGAATGGAAGAGTTGATTAATACAGATAAAATTATTCGTCCGGCATATAAAAATATATTGGAAACACAACAATATTTTCCTTTGGGCGAACGGGTTTGACAAACTATATGTTCACCTGTTACTATTGAAGAAACAGGAAGAAGGGACAAAGAAGATGTTTAGAAAGTTTTTTCCGGATGAATATATGGAGTCTACGTATAAAATTGATTTTCAAAAACTTTACGAGAATGGATATAGGGGGATTATTTTTGATATTGATAATACATTGGTACCCCATGGTGAACCGGCTGACAAAAGAGCCATTGCATTATTTGAAAGTTTAAAGAAAATTGGTTTTAAGTGTTGTCTTTTATCAAATAATCAGTATGAAAGAGTCAACTCTTTTAATGAAAAAGTACAGGTACAGTTTATTGAAAATGCTCACAAGCCTTCCAGAAAGAATTATCAAAAGGCAATGGAACTTATGGAAACATCTATAAAAGACACGGTTTTTGTAGGAGATCAGCTTTTTACAGATGTTTATGGTGCAAAGAGAACCGGAATTTATAATATTTTAGTAAAGCCAATTCATCCGAAGGAAGAAATTCAGATTGTTTTTAAGCGAAAATTGGAGAAAATCGTACTTTATTTCTATGAGAAAGAGCAAAAGAAAAAAGAAAGATAAAAAATAGTTGAAAATTGTGCGGATGTATTATAGAATGAAGTATAGTGGAAAAGCTGAAAGGCTTTCCCAATGGACGAAATAAGGAGGAATATCATTATGATATCAGCAGGAGATTTTAAAAACGGTCTCACACTGGAAATTGATGGTAATGTAGTACAGATTATGGAATTTCAGCACGTTAAACCAGGTAAGGGTGCTGCATTCGTTAGAACAAAATTAAAAAATGTTATCAGTGGTGGAATTATTGAAAAAACATTTAGACCAACTGAAAAATTCCCACAGGCACGTATTGAGCGTGTGGATATGCAGTATTTATACAATGATGGTGATTTGTATAATTTCATGAACAATGAAACTTATGATCAGATTGCTATTGCTCAGGATACAGTTGGAGATGCTTTAAAATTCGTGAAAGAGAACGAAACAGTAAAAGTATGTTCTTACAACGGAAGTGTATTTGCTATTGAGCCACCATTATTTGTAGAGCTGGAAATTACAGACACAGAACCTGGATTTGCAGGAAACACAGCACAGGGTGCTACAAAACCTGCAGTTGTTGAAACAGGTGCAACTGTATACGTTCCTTTATTTGTAAATCAGGGTGACGTTATTAAAATTGATACAAGAACAGGTGAATATCTGTCCAGAGTATAAAAATAAAAGTATATCGAAGCAGCTTTGCTGTTTCGGTATACTTCGATAAAAAACTTAAATTCTAAAATTCTATTTCAAAATTAAAATTCAAGTCACATTCGTGAGTATATTCCAAAATCGGTATAATTAAAAAAATATTATGCGGTATAGGGGGAGTTTCTGTCTTTTTGGCATTCTCTGTGCTGCTTAATATAAAAAAATCAAGAAAAGGAGAATGTATATGGAGTATGAAGCATTCAAAGAGGAATTGATGGAGCTTTTAAGAGAAAAGACGGGAGGAGAGAGATGTATTTCATTGCATCGAGTAGAAAAAAATAACGGTATTGAACTGGATGCACTGGTAATTCGTGGGGAAAGAGATAAAATAGCACCTATGATTTATCTAAAGCCTTTTTACGTGGATTTTCAGGGAGGACTTTCTTTAGAAGAAATAACAGTGCAGATTTTACAACTGTCAACAACGGATAAACAGGAGGAGTTTTCTTTGTCAGAATTTGAAGATTATAGAAAGGCAAGGACAAGAGTATATTACAAGTTGGTAAATTATGATATGAATAAGCGAAAACTGCAGTATATGCCGCATATTAAATACTTAGATTTGGCAGTGGTGTTTTATTATCGGTTAGAAGGAGGAAAATTAAATGGAGCGTCTGTTATTATCCACGATTGTAATCTTCAGGCGTGGGGAATTGAAAAAGAGCAGCTGGTAAAGGATGCACTTTTAAATACTAGCAGAAAGCTGCCTTATACTATTCAGGGAATGGAAGCTTTAATTGCTGAGTTAAGTGGAGAGCAACCGCAAATAGCGGGTGAGGAGCTTATGTACATTTTGACAAATGAAGAAAAATATTATGGAGCAGCAGTAATTTTATATCCTCATGTTTTAAATCATATCGCAAAAGTTCTAAAGAAAAATTTCTATATACTTCCAAGTAGTGTTCATGAATGTATCTTAGTCCCAGATCAGGGACAGTATTCTCGCATTGAATTAAAGAAAATGGTAAAAGAAGTAAATGACAGTCAAGTAGAAGACGAAGAAATTCTGTCTTATGAAATCTATTATTATGACTGCAAAAAAGAAGCTCTTATGATGTAGCAGGGAAAAGAAAGGAGATGCTGCATGAAAGGAAAGAAAAAATGGAAAAGGAGAGTAGTAGCTCTTGCATTGGTATTTTTAATGTTGACCGGAATTTTTTGGGGAAGTAGTATGACCATTCGGGCAAAACCAGAGGAAGAAAAGCAAAGGGAAACTTTCTATAATTATGATGCAGACAGAATTTTTCAAGAAGCACAAGAGATTGGGGTAGGTTTTGCTAATACGCATGATAAGCGGATATATTCTAATTATTCGAATGCTAGGTGGTCTGGTGGAGATGAACGCTATGCAGGGAAAATTGTAAATGCTTCAGTTTCAGGAATACAAATAGATATTGTGACTTATAATCCGGTGGTCATTCACAAGTCCTGGAAAGAGGGTGTCTTAGGCTTTAAAGATCCTGATGATCCCAATAATACTTTTAAACAGGAGAGAGCTTTCTGTACAGACCCAAGTATGAAATTTAAAGCGGGAACGCTTGTATGCCAACCAATGGAAGAAATATATAACTATGAAACCGTGCAGTTAGTATGTGCAATGCTGCAGTATATCGATAATCAGCCAATATATCATCAACATCTGAGTGCGAATGATATATATGCTTTGCGGCAATGTGCAGTTTGGGTAGTTCTGAATACAGTAGAAGGCTGGTACTCTAGGGATGTATATTTCGAGTTTGGGAATGGTGTTCCTTGTCCGGGAGACAGCAGCTGTTATATATCAAGTCATGTTTCGGACTTAATGAACAATGGATGGACTTGGGCGCATAATAATTATAAGAGAATGAAACCAAAGAATTGTTATTATTGGTATAACAAAGCTTATCCAAATACGGGACAGCCTTTAAGTACATGGGATTATGAATATGATAATACAAACTGGCTTGCCATTCAGAAAAAGCCATCTTCTAACGGTGGATGGGTAGATGGTGTATGGTATAACGCTGAAGAATATGTGAAATGGTGTATTAACAACAATTCATCTTATTCATTAGAAGGAGCAAAATATACGGCTTGGAATGAGGAGACAGGACAATATTATTATGACTGCATCACCACTGACAAATATGGCTATGGCTGGTGTTACCTGCCAATGGGAAAATACCAGATACAAGAGTCTGTCCCACCAAAAGGTTATATGCGTGATGAGACTTGGTATAAGGTAGATATAAGTACAACGAATTATACCTTTAGCCATCCGGAACCAATAAAGACAGCAGGGATTAAAATCCATAAATCAGCTGCAGAAGCAACAACACAATCTCTTGCAGGTGCGAAATATGGCATCTATTGGTATGAAGGGGATATTGTACAGAATTCACCACAGTATATTATTACAACAGATGAAAGTGGATATGGTGAAATAAAAAATATTCCTTTATGGAATTATTACATAAAAGAAATTGAGGCTCCAGAGGGGTTTGGATTAGACCAGAACGTATACCGGGCAGATTGCACAAATCCCGGTTCATATTCAGAAATTGCAGTTGACATATATTCAAGAGAACCATTAGCTTTTGGCAAAATTACGCTGCAGAAACAGTCTGCAAATCCGGATTGTACCAATAACAATACGGCGTATTCTTTAAAAGGAGCAGAGTATTCCATTTACAGTAATCCAGAATGTACGAAGTACATAGATAAGATGATAACAGATGAAAACGGATATGCAGAAAAAGATGAATTAAAATTGGGTACTTACTATGTGAAGGAAAGTAAAGCACCGGAAGGATATCATTTAGATACAACTGTTTATAAAGTAAAGCTTCCTGCAAGTTCCGGGGAATTGAAATATCAGATTGCATCAAAAGAAAATCCGTTGTTGGAGAGTATAAAAATTTTGATAAAGAAAGTTGACAAAGATACAGGAAATCATATTCCGGTAGGACAAGGAAGTTTAAAAGGAGCAGAGTTTGTATTTCAATTTTATAAAGGGGAATATCCGAAAGATACAAATCCAGAAACATTAGGAAAGACAGTAGATAAAACTTGGATATTTGCTACGGATGAAAAAGGTGAGATACAGTTTAAAGAAAACTTCCTGGTTCGAGGAGATAGCTTTTACCTAGATGACAAGGGGGTACCGGTGCTTCCGGTTGGAACCTTAGTAATAACGGAAAAGAAGGCACCGGAAGGTTATCATATTAATCCGGTAACGATTGTTAAAAATATAAAGCCAGAGGGAGTAAAAGACGGTGAAGCTTATGTGACACCTAAGATTAAGGAAGATAGTGTAAGCGTAAAAATCATCAAGGTACAGGATGGAAACAATATTCGCATTTCAGATACGGTTTTCCGTCATACTATGCCAGATGGAACAACAAAGGATTACACCACAGATGAGAATGGTGAAATTCAGTTACAGGGACTTGCAACAGGAAAGCATCAGGTAGTGGAAATGTCTCCGGCAGAGGGATATTTACCCAATACCAGCGTATTTGAATTTGAAGTTACCGCAGAGCATCAGGTACGTGCCATTACACAGCTTACAGAGAATATGGGGATTTCCTTTGCAGAAGAAAAAAATGGAGATGGTATTTTAACGGTAAAAAATAAGTTAGCTCCATTTAAGCTGAATATTCACAAAGTAAATAATAAAGATATCGTATTGGAAGGTGCAGAATTTACTTTATATGAAGATAAATACTGTAATGTAGAGGTCAATAAGCAGGTATCAGATAAAGATGGAAATCTGGCATTTAAAGATATACAGACAGATAAGGAGTATTACCTAAAAGAAACAAAAGCTCCGGCAGGGTACAAGCTTCCTGTAAATACGAATGGAAATCCGGTTGTTTATAAAATAAAAGTAGAGAGTAATCCGATAAAGGACAGTTTTATTGTCTATGTAAATGATAAAGCTTATGATACAAATTCAAATGGTTCCATTACTATTAGTGGAACAAAAAAGGATAGAGAAGTCAATCTTACTGTTATAAATACAGTAGATGGAAAACTGCCAAATACAGGTTCGCATAGTATGATCTGGATTTTCTTAAACGGCAGTATTTTGATGCTTGTCGCCTTAAAAAAGAAAGAAAAAATAATAAAATAGTGAAAAGGGGAAAAACAATGAAAAATAAAATTTTTAAAGCAATGTTAATGATGGGATTAGTAGCAGCAACAGCAACAACAACGATAGCAGGAAGCGTATTAACACCTGTTTATGCAATAGAAATGGAAGCAGCGCAGAATAATCAGGTCGTAAATGGTATTCTTGACTTTGGAAAGGGTTCTGCAAGTATTAATATCAATGGAAATCAGGGACAGTCTTTAGTAGGGAAGAGATTTGAAGTATTCCAGTTGTTCAATGCAGAAAATTCAAAAGATGGGGAGTCTATCAATTATACATTTAATCCAGAATTTGCTAATGCTATTCAGACAGTAGTAGCCAATGCATTAAACACAAAAAATGAAATACAGTTAAGACCAGAAGAGGTTACAGAATACATGGCGATTGATTATATTCAGAGCCTGAACTCTAGTCCGGTAGAAGGGGTAGATACTTCGCAGAAGCTTGAGGGCAGATACAGTGATTTCCGTTATTTTGTGGAAGATGTAAGAACTCAGATTAAGAAAGAAAATAAATCAGGAGAAATCATTACCGTACAGTCTACCAAACCGGATAACTCTATCTCTATTACAGGTATGGTATATGGATATTATGTGGTAGATGAATTGTCAAAGGCAGATGAAAATGGGGAACAGTGGTTTGCATCTTCTCTTTGTATGGTAAATACTGCTAATCCAGATGCACAGGTAAATATCAAGTCTGATTATCCTGTTATTACAAAGAAAATTCAGGAAGATGATCATAAGGATATAATTAAAAATGACGGATGGAATGATATCGGTGATTATGAAATCGGACAGACTGTGCCCTATACATTTGAGTCTACGATTCCAAATATGAATGGATATGATACTTATTATTATGCTTGGCATGACAAGATGGATCAGGCATTAACCTTCCATGCGGATAAAGCAAAAATGGAGATTGTCATTAAAAGTACAGATGGGAAAAACTATAAACTGAAGGATAATGAATATGTTTTAACAGAAAATCCGCAAGATGGCTCCGGGGATACTTTTAAAGTAGAAGTAGAAGATATCAAAAAGATTGTAGACCGCGAATTTAATAGAATGAACAACAATCAGGAAAATGATTATACTGGTTTAACCGTTACTTTAAAATGCGAAGCTACTTTGAATGATTTGGCAGCACTTGATACCGGTAGACCGGGATTTGAGAATGATGTGCGCTTAGAGTTTTCCAATGATGCAGACTCAAATGGAAAAGGGGAAACAGGATTTACACCATGGGACACTGTTGTATGTTTTACTTTTGAAGTAGACGGATTGAAAACAAATAATCATGATAAAGTGCTGCAGGATGCAAAATTCCGCCTTTACAGCGATAAGGATTGTAAGAATGAAGTTTATGTGAAGAAAAACACAAATGAGGGACAGGGTGGTTATATCGTTGTAAATCGTGATTCTATTGGAGGTACAGACCATATAGGAGGTACTGCACTGCAGGAAGCTGTAGAAATGGCATCCGATGCAAATGGTATCTTTAAGATTTATGGTTTAGATCAGGGTACCTATTATTTAAAAGAAACCGATGCGCCGGATGGATACAGACCATTGCTGGACCCTATTATTATCAATGTAAAACCAACTTATACCACAGACAGAAATAATTATGTAAAAGGTGATGGTGCTACAGAAAAAACATTACAAAAATTAGAAGGTACCGCATATATTAAATCTTTCTATAATGGAGCATCAAAAGAAGAAGATGTAGAACTTCATACAGATGTAAATCAAGGTAATCTGGATATTAAAGTAATCAATGAAGTTGGCAAAAAGCTTCCAATTACAGGTTCTTCTGCTATGCTGGTAATCGTTTGTGCTGGAGCTGCTTTAATGGGTGGAGTAATTGTTAAAGATAGAAAACAGATGAAAAAATGAAAAAACAACGTAAAATATGGGATAAAATTATTTTTACAATAGGTTTGCTTCTTGTTTCTTATCCTTTGGTAAGTAGCATGATTGAGGGACAGCATCAAAAAGATGCTGTCGCTACTTATCAGGGAAGTGTTGAAACTGAGGATAAAAGCCAGATACAGAAGATTTTAATGAAAGCAGCTGAATATAATGACATATTGTTTCAGACACAGGGAGTAATTGTTGGAGATTTATATGAAGAAATTTTAAGTGATGAAAACTATGAAAGTCTGTTGAATTTTTCAGGAACGGGTATTATGGGGAGTATTGAAATTCCAAAGATTAACGTGAATATTCCTGTTTATCATGGAACATCAGAGGAAGTATTATCAAATGGTGTAGGACATTTTCAAGACAGCAGTCTTCCTATTGGAGGCAATAATACGAGATGTATTCTTACCGGTCATAGAGGACTACCGAATTCTAAGTTGTTTACAAGGCTGGATGAACTGGAAAAGGAAGATCTTTTTTTCATAAGTACTTGTGGGGAGGTTTTGGCATATCGCATTACAGATATTAAAATTATGGAACCGGAAGAAGCCGAAATGTTAGAAATTTTACCAGAAAAGGATTTATGTACTCTGATAACCTGTACACCTTATGGAATTAATACACAAAGATTGGTTGTGACAGGAGAACGAGTGCCTTATGAAAAAATAGCATATAACAATATCCAGAAGAAATTGCCTTCTTTTAGAGAAATTTTCTTTATGGTATTGCCGTTCACTTTTATGGCAATTGGATTAGTCACTTTTTTGAGGAGGAAAGGATATGAGAGAAAGAATAAATAGTAAGTTTTTATTATGTATAGCTGGACTTCTGATATTTATATGTACTATACAAGTATATGCAGATACACAGCAATATGGCAGTATTAGTATTGCTTTGACAGAGGGCAGAAAGGGAACTTCGCGAGAAAATGTAGAATTTTCCTGTACAAAAATAGGTGAAATTGTAAATGGAGAGTATAAATTAAAAGAAAAAATTCTTTCGTTAAGTGAGAATTTTAATGCGATTAAATCAGCAAATGATATGGAAGTTATTGCAGAGAAGTTGGACGCTATGGAGATTGATGCAGAAAGAGTATTATTGACAGATAAGAACGGTAAGCTTTGCTTTTCTGGTCTGACAACGGGAGTGTATTTTTTAAAAGCAACGAATATTGAAAAATATGAACAGATTAAGCCATTTTTAATATCTATTCCTACTTTTAATGAAGAAGAAGGAAAAATGAACTATGATATTACAGTTATTCCAAAGCATGAACCGGAAATCACAACAGATTTTCCAGGAAAACCAGAGGCGCCACAGACAGGGTTAGACAGTCCGATTTTGAAATATTTTGCAGGTGCTTTTGTCATCATAGTAGTTTTACTTGTATTCAATATCAGAGGTAAAAGTACAAAGAAAAAAGAATGAAGAAATTGATAAATGTAACATTGACGATATGCCTTTTTTTATTTTTACTACTTGGATTAAAAGAATTGCACTTATTCTTGAAAGTAGAAAAAGATTATAAAGATTTAAAAAATGAAGTTGTGGAAAAACAGGAAGATAATCCAAATGAAATAGATGCATCTGATCCATTTTATCGCTCTATTAACTTTGAAGTACTGAATGATATAAACGAAGAAATTGCCGGATGGATTTATATACCGGGAACAAAGGTAGATTATCCAGTATTAATAGGAGATACACAACAGGAATATTTAAAAAAGGATTTTGAGAATAAAACAAATGACCTAGGATCTATATTTGCATTTCAGGATGTAGAATTAAATCAGGATTTTCATGTTTGTTTGTATGGGCATAATATGATTTCGGGACAAATGTTTGGTGGATTGAAGTTATATAGAGAAGAAAAATATGCAAAATCTCATGAGAAAGCTTATTTATATACAAAAGAGAGGACAAAAGAATTAGAAATACTGTCTGTTTTTCTATGTGAGAATACAGATGAAATCTTTGAGATGGGAGAAAAGACGTGGGAATATAGTAAGACAGAAGAAATCGTAAGAAATTTGAAAAATAGAAGTCTGATTGATTTGGAAATTTCAAAAAAGAAGACAGCACAAATTTTTACATTTGTTACATGTTATGGAAAAGCTGGTGGGACGAAACGTTTAGTTTTAAATTTTGGTCTGATTAGGGAAAAATTTATGATGCAGTAAGAACAGCATTCCCCTTTTATTATTTTGGCATAAAAGGGGAATGGAGTTGATGTTTGAACTTATATGGTACATGTGAGTGAAAAAGGGCAAAGGCTTTACAAGTGAAAAAAAATATGCTATTATAACCGAGATACTATAATTATGTGCACTCGTAGCTCAGGGGATAGAGCAGTGGTTTCCGGTACCACGTGTCGGGGGTTCGATTCCCTCCGGGTGTGTTTGTGCTTTGGGGAGAGCATGGAAATAAGGGAACATAAGGAGGACAAATATGTTAGACAATTTCAGAGAATGGCTTTCGGATAATCTGAGGTATATTCTTCTGGGTCTGGCAATTCTGGCGGTTCTGTTGTTGTTATTTTTTGGTATAAAAGCAATTACGGGAAATTCTTCTGATAAAAAAGAAAATGAACCAGAAAAGAAAACAGAACAAAAGAAAGAGTCCACAGATTCCGAAAAAACAGATGAGGACAAGTCTGAAAAGGAAGATGAGAATGCTCTTGAAAAGAATGCATATCCTGAAGTAAATGCCTTAATCGAATCGTTCTACTCTGCTTGGGGAGAAAAAGATGTTTCCAAGATGAAAGAGTTAACGGATAATTTTAATGCAACTGATGAAACAAAGGTAACAAATGCTACTTATATTGAGTCTTATGAAAATGTAACAGTCTATACAAAGATGGGACTTGACGAAAATAGCTATGTAGTATTTGCAGCTTATGATTTAAAATTTAAAGATATTGCTACACCGGCTCCGGGATTGTCTGAGCTGTATGTTTATAAAAATGAAGCAGGAAAATACATTATCCAGAACGATGATACGAATGCTGAAGTTCAGGAGTGTATTGAAAAGACAAGACAGGAAAAAGATGTGACAGAGCTGATTGCAGAAATTGAAGAAAAGTTAAATGCGGCAATAGCTTCTGATGATACTTTAAAGAAATTTGAAGAAGAATTAGGCGAAAAAGTCAATACAGCGCAGATGGCTGATAATGGAGATATGCTGACAGCAAAAGAAAGCTGTAATGTACGTTCTGATGCAGACACAAACGCCGAAATTTTAGGAACATTACAGGCAGGGGAGCAGGTTAAGAAACTGGAAAATGCATCAGATAATTGGATAAAGGTAGAATACAATGGGCTAGAGGCTTATGTATTCGGCGATTTAGTTCAGTAAAATATACCCTGGCAGCAGACACAAAAGGTGTTGGTTGTCGGGGTGTTTGCACAATAAAGAGGAAAAAATATGAAAATTACCAAAAAAGGAATTCTCATTACAATTCCTGTTTTTCTGGCAGGTTCTTTTCTTATTGTAGCTCCTCAGTATGGATTTATGTTGGTGAAACATTCCATGATAAGCTATGAAAATGAGAAGGAAGCTAAAAAAGAGGATCACTGGATTTATAATGAAAATGGACGCCGTTTCGTATATCATGATGGTTCTGTTATTCAGAACGACAGTCAGGTATTGGATGGGATTATGTACTATTTTGATGAAAAGGGATATGTGAAAACAGGTTGGGTACAGGATAAAGGGAAAATTTATTATAGGAATTCTGATGGTTCTCCTGTGGTAGGCTGGTTTACGGATGAGAGCGGCACATATCATTTAAATGAAAATGGTTCCCCTGATATAGGATGGACAGATATAGATGGACAGCATTATTATTTTAAAGAGAATGGTGCAGCAGCAACAGGAATGACAGAAGTGAATGGTATTCAATATCTTTTTAATGAAGATGGAACAGTATCGGCAGGCTGGGTATTAAAAGATGATAAATATTATTATCGTGATGAATATGGAACAATTTCTTATGGCTGGGAATATATTGACGAACAATATTATTTCTTCCGCGAGGATGGAACCATGGCTACAGGCTGGATTACAGATGCTGATGACAGATATTACATGAATACAGATGGTTCTATGGTACGAAATGCTTGGATTAATCAGGATGGACAAAAGCATTTTGTAGGAGCAGATGGAAAAGAAAAAAGAGGTTGGGTTTTCATAAGCGGAAAATATTATTTCCTTACAGAAGAGGGAATTGTAGGACAGCCTGGTTGGTTAAAGCAAGATGGCAAATGGTATTTTATTAACCAAGACGGAAGTGCCAAAACAGGATTGTTTGAAGATCATGGTAAATGGTATTATCTTACAGAACAAGGGAAATTGCAGGATGGATGGGTTGTGTCAAATGGAAAATATTATTATCTTGCAAATTCTAAACTTATGACAGGATGGAGAAAGATTGACGGTAAGCAGTATTATTTTCATGAAGATGGAGTTATGGCTACAGGCTGGATTACCATTGATGGGAAATCCTATTATCTGAATGAGGATGGAAGTCTGAATATATACGCGCAGGAGTGATGATACAAAAAAGATACCCTGATAGTGATTTATGGAAATATCTGTAAGACGCTATTGGGGTATTCCTGTCAGAAAATGAAGGAGAGGTTCATGCGTTTAAATAAATATTTAAGTGATGCCGGTGTATGCTCCAGACGGGAGGCAGACCGTTTAATAGAAGAAGGGCGTGTTTTGGTAGATGGAAAGCCTGCCATACAGGGAATGCAGGTAGAAGATACGCAGGAAATTAAAGTGGATGGAAAAGTCATAAAGCCTGAAGAAAAGAAAGTTGTTTTAGTATTTCATAAACCAAAAGGAATTGAGTGTACAGCAAACATTAATGTGAAAAAAAATGTGATTTCTTATATCAATTATCCAATTCGGGTATACTATGCAGGAAGATTGGATAAAGACTCGGAAGGATTGCTGCTTCTGACAAATCAGGGGGAACTGGTTAATCAGATTATGAAAGCAGGCAGTTATCATGAAAAAGAATATCTTGTAACTGTGGATAAAATGATAACAGAGAAGTTTTTACAGAAAATGCGAGATGGTGTTCCTATTTTAGGTACAGTTACCAGAAAGTGTAAAGTAGAAAGGGAAAGTGAAAAAACTTTTCGAATTACGCTTACACAGGGATTGAATCGTCAAATTAGACGTATGTGTAATTATCTGGGATATGAAGTTATAAAATTAAAAAGAATTCGGATTATGAATATTAAATTGGGAGACCTTCCGGTAGGAAGTTATCGCGAAGCTACAAAAGAAGAATTAGATGAGCTGAAAAGACAGATTGATGAAAACACGGACAAAAGCAAAAGTCTGGGAGTTGTTTTTGAGAGAGGGAAGAAGCCTATAAAAAATGCAGGAAAATATAGAAATCCTTCTAAAGTAAAAAATAGGAAAGTATGGTGATTTTAAAGCATGGACAAAATGAAAAGAATGAAGGAATTGCTGAAAATTTTGACAGAAGCTTCAAAAGCCTATTATCAGGAAGATCGAGAAATTATGAGCAATTTTGAATATGACAAATTGTATGACGAACTGGTACAGCTGGAGAAGGAAACAGGAGTCACTCTGGCGGGCAGTCCTACCGTTTCTGTGGGATATGAGGCGTTGGATGAATTACCAAAAGAAGCTCATGAAAGTCCTATGTTATCCCTTGATAAAACAAAAGATGTGGAAGCATTAAGAGCATTTATCGGAGAGCAGAAATCATTGCTTTCATGGAAATTGGATGGACTTACCATTGTATTGACGTATAATGAGGGTAAGTTACAGAAGGCAGTAACGAGAGGAAACGGAACCGTAGGGGAAGTTATTACGGGGAATGCAAAGGTTTTTAAAAATATTCCTCTTCAGATTGCTTATCAGGGAGAACTTGTTTTGCGTGGTGAAGCAATTATTACGTACTCTGATTTTGAGAAAATTAATGCACAGATAGAAGATGTGGATGCTAAGTATAAAAATCCAAGAAATTTGTGTAGTGGTTCTGTAAGACAGCTGAATAATGAGATTACAGCAAAGAGAAATGTGAACTTCTATGCGTTTTCTCTGGTAAAGGCAGAAGGTATTGATTTTCATAATTCACGAGAACAACAATTCTGCTGGTTGAAGGAACAGGGATTTGATGTGGTAGAGTACCGTGTGGTTACGGGAAAAACATTGGATGAAGCTATGGAGTATTTTGCAAATCAGGTATCAAAAAATGATTTTCCGTCAGATGGACTTGTGGTTTTATATGATGATATTGCTTATGGAGAGTCTTTGGGAAGTACTGCAAAGTTTCCCAGAAATGCTTATGCGTTTAAATGGAAGGATGAAATCAGGGAAACTACTTTGAAAGAAATTGAATGGAGTGCTTCAAGAACAGGACTTATTAATCCGGTAGCAATTTTTGAGCCGGTAGAGCTGGAAGGGACTACGGTAAGTCGTGCCAGTGTGCATAATATCAGTATTATGAAGGAGCTTCAGCTTGGAATAGGAGATAAAATACAGGTATATAAGGCAAATATGATTATTCCTCAAATTGCTGAAAATCTGACGCGAAGCGGAGATTTGGAAATTCCGAAAATATGTCCGGTATGTAAAAAAGAAGCAAGGATTATCAAAACAAATGAGGTGGAAGCACTTTATTGTATGAATGAAGAGTGTCAGGCGAAAAAAATTAAATCTTTTACCTTGTTTGTAAGCAGAGATGCCATGAATATTGATGGTTTATCAGAGGCCACACTGGAAAAATTTATTTTAAAAGGTTTTATTCATGATTTCGGTGATATTTTCGAAATTGAAAAATATAAAGATGAAATTTTAAAGATGGAGGGATTTGGACAAAAGTCCTTTGATAATTTGATTGCCAGTCTTGAGAAAGCAAAGCATACAACTTTACCAAGAGTGCTTTATAGTCTGGGAATTGCTAATATTGGATTAGCAAATGCAAAGCTTATCTGCAAAGAATTTCAGTATGATATTGAAAAAATGATTGCAGCCAATGAGGAAGAAATCAGCAGTATAGAAGGAATTGGTCCTGTAATCGCGAAGACCTATACAGAATATTTTGCAAGTGAAGAAAATTTAAAGAAGGTTCGCCATCTGTTATCTCATTTAGAGCTGGAAGAAGTAACAAAAGAAGAAAACCCGTCTTTGGAAGGAAAACAATTTGTGATTACAGGAAGTGTGACACATTTTGCGAATAGAGCACAACTAAAGGAGGAAATAGAAAAAAGAGGAGGCAAAGTAACAGGGAGTGTGACTTCAAAGACACATTATCTGATTAACAATGATACAACGTCAAATTCTTCTAAAAATAAAAAAGCAAAAGAGCTTGGTATTCCAATTTTATCAGAAGATGATTTTATGAAAATAGCAGGTATGTAAACTTATGAAAAAAGAAGAAATTAAAGAAAAAGGAATTCAGGGAGTTAAAAAGATTATATTTGGAAGAACGCTGTTTGTAATATTCGCGTTTTTGATTCAGTTTGCGTTGCTGGCAGTGACTTATATCTGGTTAAGAGATTATAGTTATGTCTTTTACCTGTTATTTGTTGTGTTGAGTGTAAGTGTGGTTTTGCATCTTTTTAACAGTAATGAAAGTCCTGATTTTAAATTAGTATGGATGTTGCCACTGGTTATTTTTCCGGTATTCGGTGCATTTTTTTATCTGTATGTGGAAACTCAATTAGGAACAAAAATGATGTTTAGGCGATTACAGTTTCTTTCTAAATTTACGAAACAGTATACACCTCAAAATGTAGAAGTGAAAAAACGCCTGAAAAAAGAAAATTCTCAGATGGGACATTTTGTACAGTATATGGAAGAATATGATAATTGCCCTGTTTATGACCACACACAGGTAACGTATTATCCTCTTGGTGATGATCAATTTCCGGATATGTTGGAAGAACTGGAAAAGGCAGAAAAGTTTATTTTTTTAGAGTTCTTTATTGTAGAAGAAGGAAAGATGTGGAACAGTATTTTAGAAATTTTAAAGAGAAAAGTAAAAGAGGGTGTGGAAGTACGTGTTATGTATGATGGTATGTGCGTACTGGCATTGTTACCTTATTTTTATCCGAAACTTTTAGAGGCGGAGGGGATTCGTTGTAAAATGTTTGCGCCTATAAAACCTGTATTTTCTACACATTATAATAATAGAGATCATAGGAAAATTATGGTTATTGATGGAAAAGTGGCATTCACCGGAGGGACAAATTTAGCAGATGAATATATCAATCAGAAAGTCCGTTTTGGACATTGGAAAGACACAGCTGTGAAGCTTACCGGAAAAGCGGCAGAACGATTTACATATATGTTTTTAGAAATGTGGAATGTATCTGAAACAAAAGAGGAAAATTATGAACAATATAAAACACCGATGAATTTTACTATGCCAAGCGATGGATATTTTATTCCTTATGAGGCATGTCCTTTCGGAAAAGAACGTGTTGGGAAAAAGGTATATCTTGATATTTTAAATACAGCAAAAGATTATGTGCATATTATGACACCGTATTTGATTTTAGATTATGAAATGTTGATGGCACTTACTTATGCAGCCAAAAGAGGTGTACAGGTATCTATTATTATGCCGCATATTCCTGATAAAAAAGCTGCTTTTGCTGTGGCCAAAACTTATTATAATGAGCTTTTGGAAGCAGGGGTAGAAATTCATGAATATGAACCAGGTTTTGTACATGCGAAAATCTTTGTTGCAGATGACGAAAAGGCAGTAGTGGGAACAGTTAATCTGGATTATCGAAGCTTGTTCCATCATTTTGAATGTGGTGTGATGATGTATAAAAATTCACAAATTTTAGAAATTGAAAAAGATTTTCAGGAAACTTTACAGAAATGTATTAAAATACATCCGTCTGATTATAAACGTCAGAAGCTGGCAATGCGCGTTACAGGAAAAATTTTGCGTATGTTTGCACCTCTTATGTAGAAAAAAAGAAAGGGAGAAAGAGAAATGCCCATTAAAATTCAGAGCGATTTACCAGTAAAAGAGATATTAGAAAAAGAAAATATATTTGTGATGGATGAAAAAAGAGCGGTTCATCAGGATATTCGTCCGGTACAGATTTTAATTTTAAATTTGATGCCTTTAAAGGAAGATACAGAGCTGCAGCTTTTACGTTCCTTATCCAATACACCTTTACAGGTTGATGTTTCTTTTATGATGGTGAGCAGCCATGTTTCAAAAAATACAGCGACCAGCCATTTAAACAAATTTTACCAGACCTTTGAAGAAGTGAAAAATCATAAATTTGATGGTATGATTATTACCGGAGCACCAGTAGAACAGATGGAATTTGAAGAGGTAGATTACTGGCAGGAAATGACAGAAATCATGGAATGGTCCAAAGAAAATGTAACTTCTACGATTTATCTTTGCTGGGCAGCTCAGGCAGGATTATATTATCATTATGGATTACAGAAAAGAAAAATGGATAAAAAGGTATTTGGGATTTTTGCGCATAAAGTGAAAAATAGAAAAATTCCTTTAGTAAGAGGATTTGATGATGTGTTTTTTGCTCCACATTCCAGACATACAGAGGTACCAGCCGAAGACATCCATAATTGTAAAGAACTTACCGTTTTGGCAGAGTCAGAGGAAGCAGGTGTATTTCTGGCTATGGCAAAAGAGGGCAGACAGATTTTTGTTATGGGACATCCGGAGTATGACAGAGTAACTCTTGACGGAGAATATAAGAGAGATTTGAGTAAGGGACTTCCAATTGAAATGCCAAAAGGTTATTATCCAGAAAACAATGCAGAGAATAAACCGCTTCTTTTGTGGCGCTCACATGCCAATAATTTGTATACAAACTGGCTGAATTATTATGTTTATCAGGTGACACCGTATAATCTGGATGGAACACCGTTTTAATGCTATGAGGGTATATTGTGTTTAGCAATATGCCCTTAAATTTTTGGGAAAGTAATGATAAAGAGTAGAAGATGTGCTAGAATGGCAGAAATAAATAAATTTTTAAATTCGTGAGGTGATTGTTGTGATAGATATTTCTACATGGATGGATAAGTTTTTACAAACTTTAACCCAGAACTTTGGAAATCGTATATGGTTTGTTGGATTACAGGGAAGTTATGGTCGTGGTGAAGCAACGAAAACAAGCGATATTGATATTGTTGTAATACTTGATGAAGTATCGGTTGCAGACATTCAAACATATAATGCGATGCTAGATACCTTATCCCATAGGGAACAGATTTGTGGCTTCCTTTCTGGAAAAAAAGAAATTTTAAATTGGGAACCATCTGACCTTTTCCAATTTTACAATGATACAAAACCAATAAAAGGAAGTCTTGATGAATTGCTGTTATTGATTGATGATATTGCTGTGAGCAGAGCAATTAAAATTGGTGTATGCAACATTTATCATGGCTGCGTGCATAATATGCTGTACGAAAAGAATGAGGAAATCCTAAGAGGATTATATAAATCAGCTTCTTTTATTGTACAGGCAATCTGTTTTAAACAAACAGGAAAGTATATTCGTCAGCAAAAAGATTTGCTTAAAATAGTGGAACCTGATGAGCAGAGCATTGTTCATAGGTTTTTAGAATTGAAAAAAGGAGGCCCGATTGATTTTCAAGAGATGTCAAAAAACTTGTTTGAATGGTCAAAGAAATGGATTATAGAATAGTTTGCATAAGGAGGAAATTGCCCAGTCAATGGGACAGGAAACTGTTTTTAATTATGTGCATCCGAATAACGATAAAATGATAGAATTTTTACGCTCAAAAGGTTATACAGTATTGAATTTAATCGAAATTCGAAAGCCTTATAAAGAGGAAAAAATCAGCACTACAATTAAGGTGGATAAGCATACTTTTGATTATTAAGTTTTGAATTAGAACCAATTTTATTGATTAAAAAAGTTAGAAAAAAAATATATTTTAGAAGGTGAACAGATGCGAAAAGTTAAATTATTTATTGCTATGAGTCTTGATGGATATATTGCGGATGCAGATGGTAGTGTTCATTGGTTGGAAGGACAAGGGGACAGTCATGAAGACATTGATGTTTATTCTGAATTTGTAAAAGACATCGATACAATACTTATGGGATGGAATACATACCATCAGGTAATTACAGAACTTTCTCCAAATGAATGGATATACAGTGATTTTTCAACTTATGTATTTACACATAGGCAATGTAGTTCTACTGAAAATGTTAGATTTATAAATGAAAATCCAGTTGATTTCATAAAAAAATTAAGAGAGGAACCGGGAAAGGATATTTGGATTTGCGGTGGAGCCAGACTTATTCAGCAGCTGGTATGCGAAGATTTTATTGACGAGTATTATATTACAATCATTCCAATACTTTTAGGTTCTGGCGTTCGACTTTTTGAAAAGGGAGAGCGGGAAATTAAGCTTAGATTACTTTGGACACAGTCTTATAATGGTATGACAGATTTAGTGTATGAACGAAGATAAATATATATAGTAAAAATGGCTTGGGTTTTCCCAAGTCATTTTTGTTGTATTAAGAAAACCACGCGATAGTCGCGTGGTTCTATAGAAGCTTTAGCGATG
>URHS01000044.1 GCA_900547685.1 uncultured Blautia sp.
CACACGCTCGTCCAGTTCTGTCTCAATATCTTTCACCGCACGATTGATATTCTCTCGGTCCACAACGTAATGCGATGCCGGAAAAATCGCAGCATGCTTTAACTCATCCTTGATCTCCCCGGTCAAAATATCAATCTCGGTGATCCGATCGATCTCGTCGCCGAAAAACTCAATCCGGATCGCTGTCTCTGATTCATATGCCGGGATCACTTCGACCACGTCGCCCCGCACACGGAATGTTCCGCGATGGAAATCCATATCGTTGCGGTCATATTGGATCTCGATCAGCTTCGCCATCAGTTCGTCCCGCTCTTTGATCATGCCCGGTCGCAGAGAAATCACCATGTTCTGATAATCCATCGGGCTTCCCAGACCATAGATACAGGATACACTGGCGACAATGATCACATCCCGACGCTCGGTAAGCGCCATTGTAGCGGAAAGCCGAAGCTTGTCAATCTCATCGTTGATCGCGGAATCCTTGGCGATGTAAGTGTCCGAGGAGGGAACGTAGGCTTCAGGCTGGTAGTAATCGTAGTAGGATACAAAGTATTCCACCGCGTTGTCAGGGAACATCTCCTTGAATTCCCCATACAACTGTGCCGCCAGCGTCTTATTGTGAGCGATTACAAGTGTCGGTTTCTGAAGCTGCTCTATAACGTTTGCCATCGTAAAAGTCTTTCCGGAACCCGTAACCCCTAGTAAAGTCTGGCATTGATTGCCTTCCTTGAAGCCTTTCACAAGCTCTGCAATCGCTTGCGGCTGGTCGCCGGTCGGCTTATATGGGGCTTTTAATTTGAACTCATTCATGGTAAATCCCTCCATTTGTGACTTTTACTATGATCATTATCAGCCAAAAATTCGTATCCAGATTCATAATGAAAAGCTTATTTTATGGTGAATAGATGTCCTTTTCACCTCGTTACGAATAAAAGTCACAAAACTGATTTTTGCGGATAAAACAGCACTCGGAAATACCTGATGATACCAGGCTCCGGTTCTGTCATATTTTTACTGTTTGTTCTTGTAACAGTCCCTATTATATCAGACATTTTTTTGAAAGTATATAGATGAAGGCAAGAAAAAAGTACAAATGTTCGATTCTTATTTGTACTTTTCTCTCTTACTACTATTCTATTTTTTATCATGCTGCGTTGAAATATTCCTCCAGGATTAAGTCTATTTCAATCACTTCTGAATAATCATAATACTGATCTTTCCGCTCTTTTGGAATAACTTCTTCAATAAATGGTTCCAATACATCCAGACAGCACAACAGTTCCTGCGTGAATACGGCAATGATTTTAAATTTAACATTACCCAAGTAATTGGACTTACCAACGAAGATGAAGTATCAAAAGAATTCAGACCTTACAAGCAGATGATTGAAAGATTAAATCGTACTTACAAGACTTCTTATAGACCAACAAATGGTTTTGATAACATTGACGGTGCCAACTATGAACTTGCGCTCTGGGTCACTTATTATAACTTTTTGAGACCACATAAACACAATAACTATAAAGTCCTTAATGATATTGAAATGCTTCATGGTGCAAACAATATACCCGGTAAATGGCAGCTTCTCATCTTCCTTGGGCAACAAACCATCTTGAACTTACAGAACGGCGAAGCCGCTAATTGTTCTTAGATTCTGAACCTGAGGGAGCGTTACCAGCCACCGCAAAGCGGTATGCCCTTGACAGACAATCAAAAAGAACTGCTACACTGTTGTCAGCGACGGAGAAAATCTAACTGTTTTTAAGTTCTTCGCCGTTGGTAATTGCCTGACAGCAGTTCTTTTTGTGCTGTCAAGGGTGGCGGACGATTTCCACAGCCTTAAATATTTGCAGTTTTCAAGGTTTTTTTGAGCCTTTTCTTTTTGGCTCATTTTTTCATAACTTATTTGACACTATCTATTTGCCTAATCACACTATTCCTCTTTTGCTTTTGCCATACTGGCGATATCTCCCACTCCATTCAATACCATTGTCGGAATATAAGCATAAGTTTTGAGTGTATCCTTCGTTGAACATCCAGAGAGAACCAATACAGTAGACATACCACTTTCCATTCCTGAAATCACATCTGTATCCATACGATCCCCAACCATTACAGCTTCTGCTGAATGACATCCAAGCATATTCAATCCTGTTCTCATCATCAGTGGATTCGGTTTCCCACAGAAATATGCCTGTGTACCTGTTGCCATTTCAATTGGGGCAATCAATGCACGACAGGCAGGAGCGATTCCGTTCTCGATTGGTCCGGAAACATCCATCCTTGCCAGTTTCTGATTTAATTCCCGTGGTGTATATCCACTATTATTTGTCAAAAATAAATATTCTTTCTTTTCATCATGCAACCACTGGATGAATTCTGGAACACCTGGCAATATCTGATTGCCATGATAAATCACACCATCCATATCACAGATGAATCCTTTTTTTTCATTAAAATCGATTATGGATTTTCTCATGTTCATATGCGCCCTGCCTTTCTTGTTTCTTTAGAATACACCTTACTCTTTTCATAATAGAATAAAACTCTTTTTTCTACAAATATTTTTATATTATATCATCCACACATGAAATCAAATACATAGTACTGTAAAATCAAAGTAAATATTTCGATCAACAGAACCTTTTATGACAACATCTCTTTCACACAAGTACTTCGATAATCACTTGGTGATATTTTATATCTTTCTTTAAATACTCGGTTAAACGTTCTCTGACTTTCAAATCCACTATCCAGACAAATATTTGTAATAGAATCACTCGTATTTTCCAAACGATGGCATGCATAGTTCAGCCTTGCATCGTTAAGATATTGATTAAAGTTTCTATGGAATGTCTTGGAAAAGAGTCTGGATAAAACATATTTGCTCACGCCCAGGTCTTTTGCCATCTCTTCCAACGAAAACTTCTTCTTGAAATTTGCTGATATATAGGAAACTGTCTGGTAAATAAGATCGTTGCTCCCCACACTGCTCTTTTCTACCAAATTTAATTTTCCTATGCAGCGTGCCAACACAATTTGAAGATATGCCTGTGCAACAGTAATATCCGACTGTTCTGTCTCTAAAATTGCATTTATAACCCTATATACCTCCGGTTCAACCTTTTCCGCTTTGATGATTGGGTATTCAGGAGCCATGGATTGCATGATATCTGCAAATTTGGCTATCGTAAATGGCGATGCAATCAGATAAGTCGCTTTATTTACACCGGGTGTCAGTACCTGGTAGTGATGAATAACATCTGGAAATACAAAGCCTATATCTCCTTTTTCCATATGGTATAGTTCCTGTCCGACACCAAGTTCTAATGATCCACTTGTTACACAAACGATCTCCAGTGCATTATGAAGATGTGGTTCAATATGTTTTGACTTCCTATTTATTGCTATAATCTCCTCTTTTGTGTCAACATATTTTAACTGCATGAAATACTCCCCTTTGCAACATTTGTCTATATCTTCTTTCGATTTGGCAAGCAATCCTTTTACACCTATCTTATAATCAACTTGTAAATAAGGAAAGGAGGAATTGCAAATGAGCAACCTAAAAAAATATCTGAATGACCTTTTAGTATTCTACACTGAATATTTTGAGCATCCTTACCATGTATAAATACTAAAAGGACTATTTTGTGAAAACTGAATATTTTCTTAAGGCCATTTCACAAAAATGAAGTGGTCCTTTTTTATTTTCAAAATACAGTTCAATCACTTTATATATAGAAAAAAGCACTGTCTCATCGAGCAATGACCAGACAACGCTTTCTCCTGTCAATTCTAATTTATGTCTGATGCATCTGTTACTTCATCTGCAGCAATTCCCTTTTCTGCTTTCAGTTTTTTATTTGCATCTTCTACATTCATTCTTGAAAGTACAAACATAATCAATACATCAAAGATTAACGGAAGCCAAAGATACATAAACTGCATCATGTCAAGTGCAGACTGTGGCTGAGTTGCATTTGTTCCAACATATCCACTGAACTCAAGCATCCATCCAACAACAGCGGTTCCAATACCTCCACCGATTTTTACGCCAAGAGAAGTACAAGAGTACATCGTTCCGTCAATTCTCTTTCCCTGTGTAAGATAAGTGTATTCAGAGCAGGATGCGATAACTGCATTCATATCTCCCTGCCATGGTCCCTGACCTAAGGCTGCAAGAGCTGTAAATGCCATCATCAGCGGAACACTGCCCATATATCCTGCAACAACAACAAGTGCTCTACCGATGACTGCTAAGACATAACCTCTTAAGTTCAGTTTATACATACCTTTCCACTTACCAACTAATGTCGGTGTGAAAATCAGGGCAATGATCAGTGGAATATTTACTGCCCATGCAAATTGTCCAAACAAATTCTTATTTTTCAGTACCCATGTCATGTAATAAATGCCAGCTCCAATCATGGCACCATATAACTGCTGTAAAATATATGTTCCACAAATCATCATGTAATATTTGTTTTTAACAAGAAGCTTGAATGCATGTACCATTCCGTACTTTTCATTATCATCCTTTACTTCTCCTTCGTTAAGTTCTTCCTCAGGAAGTTCCTTAACAGAAAGTGCTGAAATCGTATTTACGACAAGACCAATGATTGCATAGATAATAGCAACCGTTCTCCATGCTGCAGCATCTCCACCACATTTATCTACAAATCCAACTGTAATTGCCTGAATCAGAAGACTTGTTGAAAACGCAAAAATAAAACGGTAAGATCCCATCTGCACACGCTCTTTGCTGTTCTTTGTAATCAATGACGTAAGTGCTGAATAAGCAATATTGTTTGCTGTATAAAACACACCATTTAACAGTGTATAAGAAATAAAGAACCATGCATATTTAGCCGTTGTTCCCAAACTCACCGGTACTGCAAAGCAGCCGACCAGCGTAATGGCACAACCAATATATCCGTATAGCATCCAGGGTTTCGCTTTTCCCATTTTACTGTGTGTTTTGTCAATCATTGATCCAAAAAATATATCTGTAAAACCATCAAATAGTTTTGATACGGCAATCAGGGTACCTACGACACCTGCAGCAAGTCCTACTGAGTCCGTCAAATAGACCATCATAAAAGATGTCAGGAACGCATAGACTACATTACCTGCAATATCGCCTGATCCATATCCAATTTTGTTATACCATTTCAAATACTTTTTTTCTTCCATCGAATTTCTTTGCTCCTCATCTTCATCGCACTTATTTTGTCTGATTGCTCTGTATATCCGGACTTTACATAACAATCAGACTCTCTTTCCTTGTTTACGGGTTACATGAAACTTTATTACCCCTTTACATACGGTATCAGTGTAAACTGAAACCGGAATAATACATCATCAAATCGGTACTGCTCCAATACAACTGGACCACAACTATTAGAACCAATGCCATTTAATGCGTAGTCAACACAGAATACTACACTATCTGATTCTATCAGTTCATAATTATGCGTTTTCTTCTCAAGTTCTTCCTGTGTATAATAAGAAGCATTGAATGAAAATGCCTTTTCTGCGGATGCCACAATTCCATATCGGCTGTTGTTAAGCTCTACATATTCACAATCATAATGGCTTCCATTTTCCTGTGGGCGAATATAATCCTCATGCAAATCATCTACATTTGCCTGATACAAACCGTGGCTCGCAGCCTGATGTTTGTCACAATAGCTTTCCTGTGGTCCCATTCCAAAGTATCGTGCAGCTGAAAGTTTTTTATCCAGGAACATCCTCACACCAAATCTTGGCAGGTCCGGAAATTCATCATCTTTTGTTACTGCAATATCTGCATCAATCTTTCCAGCAGCTTCTATTTTCCATGTGATCGTCACATCAAGAATCTTCTGTACTGTCTCTGCCACAACGGATGCATGGCTTGTAATTTTCACACCATGCTTTCCCTGCACGACCTCTGTCGTGTAAGCTCTTGTATAAGCTTTATCATAATGGGCTTTCTTCCATTCAGACTTGATGTACATATCGTTATCTGTTGGAGCTCTCCAAATATTTAATTCCATCGGATGGTTCAAGTATTCCCGCCCTGCGAATTTCATCTCTGTAAAGAGTGCAGTACGTTTGTCTATGGTATAAGCAAATTCACGCCCCTTGATATGAATCTGTGTATCATTTTCATTTACCTGTAATTCAGAGCCCACTGCTGTTTTTTGTAGCCATTTCTCAGCAAGTTTACATTTTGCACCGTCTTTGCTTACCTCAATTTCATCAAATCCAAGAATATGGTCTTCATCCAACAGTGGCAATTCCTTTTTCAGATGGTAAATAAATTTTAAATAACATTTTCCACTCTCTGGCACATTGATTTTAAGGTTTATTTTTCCTTCACTGTGTGGTGCTGCTGAAACTTCTGGAAGTTTACCTTTGCTGATTACAAGCCCGTCCTGCGTCAGTTCATAACTGATCTTCACATAATCTTTCAAGTCATCAAAATCCATGTAGTTATGAAGCACCAGTTCTCCGCTTTCTTTGTCATAGGAAATAACCCTTGCCGGGCGATAAACATTCTTGTATTCCAAAAGTCCTGTATGTACCGTTCTGTCCGGATATACTAATCCATCCATACAGAAGTTGCCATCATGAATTTCTTCGCCATGGTCGCCCCCATAAGCATATATAGTCTTTCCATTCTCAGCAGTTCCATGAGCAATCGCATGGTCACACCATTCCCAGACAAAGCCGCCGCACATTTTATCATTATCCTGAATCATCTGGAAGTAATCTTCAAAATCTCCAGGTCCGTTTCCCATACTGTGACAGTACTCTACCAAAAGGAAGGGTTTGCTTCCATCTTTATCCAGATATTCCTGAACTTCGGAAATCGCCGGATACATCCGGCTGTACACATCCAGATTGCTGTAATCATATGTTTCATCATAATTACGATATCTTGCACTCTCATATTGTGTAATACGGTCTGGATCAAAATTCTTTGTCCATTCCAGTGCTTTTTCAAAGTTGCAGCCATAAGCACTCTCATTTCCCATTGACCACATAACAATACAGAAACGGTTTTTGTCACGTTCCACCATGAGTTTTACTCGATCAACGATTGCCTCTTCCCATACCGGATCATCTGCAATCTTCTCATTCCATCGTTTGAACCGATTGTAATCGGTGTCTTCTTTTCTGTAGATCATAAATGGACCATGAGCTTCAATATCTGCTTCATCTATTACCATGAATCCATACTTGTCACACATTTCATAGAAAAATGGTGCGTTCGGATAGTGGCTGGAACGGATCGCATTAAAATTATGCTGCTTCATTAACGTAAGATCGGTTGTAATCTGTTCCGGATTGATTGTAAATCCAGTAACCGGATCAGAATCATGTCGATTGACACCACGGAATTTAATCTTCTGTCCATTTAAATAAATAACCTGGTCTTTAATCTCTATCTTTCTTAATGCAATGTGATCTACAATTACTTCATTCTCTGTTTCAAGAATCAGTTTATATAGATATGGATTTTCTGTATTCCAAAGTTCCGGACTTGCGATTTCTAATACAGCTGTTCCTTCTTCAGCAATACTTCCTAGTGCTACAACTGCTCCGTTTCTATCTTCAATCGAAATTTTTACATTTAACGGAGAGTAGAATTTCATTTCAATTTCTACTTTCGCAAGCATATCCTCAATTCTTGTTTTAATATGATAATCACTGATTGCCTGTTTTGGGCGTTTCAAAATGTACACATCCCGGAAAATACCACTCATACGGAATTTGTCCTGATCTTCCAAATAGGAACCATCACACCACTTCATGACCAGAACCGCTATGCTGTTCTCTCCGTCCCGAAGGAGGTCGGTGATATCAAACTCACTGGTCATATGAGAAACCTGGCTATACCCTACATAAGAGCCATTGATCCATACATAAAAGCAACTGTCTACTCCTTCAAAATTCAAGAAAGCTTTTGGTGCATTTTCATCTTTGTGATAAACAAAGGTATGTGCATATGTTCCACATGGAATATCCTGTGGTACATACGGTGGATCAAATGGGAATGGATACCTGATGTTTGTATACTGATGTGTGTCATATCCTGCCATCTGCCATACACTCGGAACCTGAATCTCATCAAAATTTTCTGTATCATAATCTTTCTCAAAGAAGGGTTCCTGAACATCATAGATACTGTTAAAATACTGGAACTTCCAAGTTCCGTTCAATAACTGCATTCGGTCTGACTCTTCCCTGTGCTCCACCAGGTTATCCATTCTTTTGGATGCCGGAATAAAATAGGCTCTGGCTGGCATTGTATTTTCATGCAGTACGCTTAAATCCTCATAATAACGTGGTACAATCATAAATAACTCTCCTTTAATACATATACATTTTTTTTCACTTTGTTTTTCCACAGCAAACCTTGTCTTTTACTTTTATGTTTACGCTTCTCTGTTTTGCTATATATATATCTTATCCTAATCTGCAAAACATGTCTATGAATTGGATTAGACAAAATATGCACTAAATGATACAATAACAAAAAAGGAAAAGAGGTGCTACCATATGTATATGAATACCGGTTATTTAAACCACTCCCATATGGATTTCAAAGACAAAAGTCGCCCGCTGGTTGTAGGAAGTTGCGGTACTTACCGCCTTTCCAGCCATCCAAAGTTACCAACCTACCGTCCAAGGGGACGCCTGGATTATCAGATTATCTATATCACTGCTGGTTGTGGGCATTTTCATTTTGACAATGTGGATAACGAAACGATTGTCCCCGCCGGTAATATTGTACTGTACAGACCGAAGGAACTTCAGAAATATGAATATTATGGAAAAGATAAGACAGAAGTATACTGGATTCATTTTACAGGCAACAATGTAAAAAATATCCTACGGCAATATGGATTCCCGGATAAAGAGCGTGTATTTCAGGTCGGAACCTCTATGGAATACGAACAGATTTTCAAGCGTATTATCATCGAGCTTCAGCGTTGCCAAGATAATTATGAGGAAATGCTTGTCCTTCTGCTCCGTCATCTTCTTATCATCTTTCATCGGGAACTGACCAGGGAACATATCTCGAAAAATGAATACCTGGATCACGAGATGGATAACGCAGTTACCTTTTTCAGTGAAAATTATAACCAGAATATTAGCATAGATGATTATGCTGCCTCACGTGGAATGAGTGTCAGCTGGTTTATCCGAAACTTCAAAAAATACACAGGTTCTACACCAATGCAGTTTATTGTGGGAATCCGAATTAACAATGCCCAAATGTTACTTGAAACAACAACCTATTCCATCAATGAAATTTCTAAAATCGTCGGGTATGATAATCAGCTTTATTTCAGCCGACTTTTCCACAAGCTGAAAGGATATTCGCCAAGAGAATACCGAAAAATAAGAAATAGGTTATGAAATCTATAATGTCATAAAAACTAAATGTCAAAAAAAGGATGCCAACGAATCAAAGCAGATTACGTGACATCCTCTTCTTTTTATTAGTGCTATTTTATAAATTCAACCGAATAGTAATACATGTACTCATTATCTGTATCTATATGCTCCCCTGCAATATCCTCCATACACTGCAAGCAAGAAGCATCGAAGCTCGTCTCTGTCTGTAAATTCCTTTTGCACAAATCCTTCTTCTTGGTGAAAAGACAAGATTTTATCTTGTTCATTAATCCAACATATTAGCTTTTTATTTTTTCTTCCATTTATGTAACAAATTTCGCTCCATTCACAATCACCACAAATTGTTTCACACTTTCTACAAGACAAAATATTATCATGAATATCTTGTTTAAATTCAGAATACGGAAGTAGCATTCCTTCTTTCCATCCACATAATTCAAGAATCTTTTGATCATATTCTCGAACCTTATCAGCAACACTACAACTTCCATCTTGTAATCTACTGGGACATCCCTCACAAAAAATATCTGACTGCAAGGTGACACAAACAATTGAAGCGTTTTCTAATTCAGCTATTATTTTCTTTATATGTTCTTTATATTTTTCACTATACTTTTTCACTGAGAAAAAGAAGATACACAATCCGTGATGTGGACGAAGTTTGTACTGGTATTCCATTTTATTCTCCTTTATGCCAAATAGGCGTTTCTTCCTCCCGATCCTTTGAGGTGATTAAAATGAACAATCTGCTCAACGGGTAAATTGAGTTTCCACTAATTACCATGTTAAACATATGCGGGTAATCTTCTGCCAACGATACTCCACCCAAAATAATTGCGCCAACACCATTCCATAAAAAATGGATTACAATCGGAGCAATTAAGGATTCCGTGTACTCCAATACCGCTGTCACGAAAAGACTCATTGTTATAACATTTAGTACAGGAAGTATTCCTGCCTCAAAAGCACCACCATGTGCAAATGTAAATAATCCAGTAGATACAATAACAGCGGCAACTGTATTGTAATTATTTTTTATCATCTGATACAAGTAACCACGAACTAACACTTCCTGCATAACGCTATTGATAAAAGCTGAAAATAACCATAACCAAAGCATAGATATTTGATTTCTGCCATCAATATGTATGACTCCTATTATAGATAATATCACAACAGATACGCCTACATAATCATTCATGTACATTGGTTTATGTTCAATCGCATTAATTTCAGCTAAATCAAAATAACCTGAAACAAGATTATTTAATATCTTCAATTCATCTGCCGAAAGATAATTCTTTGCAATACTGATATCTTTTAACGCTGGCAATTCACCTGAAAAAGAAGTTAGTCCCATAAAAGATTTCTCTGCATCTGCTCTTTCATATATCACTTCTGCTGCCATGTGACCATGTGCTGCAAAATGCAATTTATTCTGTACAATTTTGAAAAAGCGTATTGATTCATCACTATGCGGGTTGTAATCAACACTTCACACGATATCCTACAGAAATTATCACATCAAGATTATAATAATTTGTAGGTTTTGTAGAAAAATCGGAATTTCCGATTTTTCTCACAGACTCTGATTTAAGTAATTCTCCTTCTGAAAAAACATTTAAAATATGCTCATTTATAGTTGATCTAGCTTTTCCAAACAGTTCTTACATTTGATCTATTGTCAGCCAAACAGTTTCATCTTCTACTTTTACCTCAATATGTGTCAACCCATCATTTGCATTATAAAAAATAACTTCACCCTGATTTTCCATTTAAGCTCCTCCTCACGTTACAAATTTTTATTGCGAAAAGTCACAAATTTCATTTTTCTCATTATATCAAAACACAAAATAAAAGTACAGAACAAAATCGAATATATGTTCTGTACTTTTTCATATCCTCTACGGCAATTTTTTCCCTGCTGCCATATAAAGTGCGTACCACTCTTCTCTTGTCAATTTTATTTCACTTGCCTTACAAATCTCTGCAATTCTCTGCTTCTTTGTACTTCCCAAAATTGCCTGAATACCTGCCGGATGTCTCAATATCCAAGCAATGGCAATAGCACTACTTGTTACATGGTATTTCTCTGCCAGTTCATCCAGCATTTTATTCAGTTCTGGGAATTTTTCACTTCCGATAAATACTCCCTCAAAAAATCCATATTGGAAAGGAGACCATGCCTGAATGGTAACTTCTTTTAACCTGCAATACTCCAGAATACTTCCATCTCGAACACACCCTGCATCATTATGAACATTCACATTTAATCCAGAATCAATGATATCACAGTGCGCAACACTAAACTGAAGCTGATTAATGATAAGTTTTTGACTGCAATAACGCTGAAGCAATTCCATCTGCATAGAATTTTGATTGCTGACTCCGAAATATCTTACTTTTCCTTCTTTTTCCAAAATATTAAAAGCCTCTGCAACTTCTTCCGGTTCCATCAAAGTATCTGGGCGATGCAATAACAATACATCAATGTAATCCATATTCAAACGCTTTAAGCTCTTATCTACAGATTCCAAAATATGTTCCTTAGAAAAATCATAACATAACCCCGGACGAATTCCACATTTTGTCTGGACAATCATTTTTTCTCTTGGTATTCCCTTTATGGCCTCTCCAAAAATATGTTCTGACTCACCATTTCCATAAATGTCAGCATGGTCAAAAAAATTAATCCCATGTTCCATAGCTGTATCTACTAATTCTCTAACCTCATCCGTCCCTTCCAATCCGGTAATTCGCATACATCCCAATGCAATCTCTGAGGCTTCTAATCTATTTGCTATCTTTAAATTTTTCAAATTTTTTCCTCCTCTGTTTTGATGATTTTCTCTGTTGTATCATCTTAACATATCCCTACACATTCGGCTACAATAATGTATAAATTTAATGCTTGACAATCTTCCCCGCTTGTTAACAATCCAATTTTTTCATTTCTTCACCTTATCTGTTTCACACAAAACTTTATTTTTTTCTAGTAATTCAATTTTTTTTCTAAATTCCAGCATTTTATTATCCAAAGCAGCAATTGCCTCTGCGTATCTTTTACTCTCTTGTCTAACCATCTCTATATCATCGGCAGATTTTTTGTAACACATTTGACTATCTAATTCTGCCCAATAATCCATTGCAAAAGTACGAATTTGAATTTCTACTTTTACATACGTTGTCTGACTGTCCAATACAACCGGAACTTTTACAATTAAATGTATACTTTTATATCCACTTTTTTTCGGTTTTTGCACATAATCTTTTTCTTTTATCAATGTAAAATCTTTCTGCTTTTTTACAGCTTTAGATATTTGATAAATATCGTCAAAAAAATAAGATACTGCTCGTACTCCTGCAATATCATTTAATGATTCAACTGCGGTCTCATAGTCTATTTTTTTACCTTTTCTTATTAATTTTTTTGTAATACTCTCCGGTGACTTAATTCGGCTTGTAATCCCCCTGATTACATGATGCCCGCTTTTGTTTGTAAGCTCTATATTAATTGCTTTCAATCGATCCACTACAATATCAATAGCCGATTGATACATTAACAACGTCATTGGTGAATTTATTTGCACAATCTCCGATTTATCTGATTTTTTTTCATCATTCAAACTATTTTTCATCTCCTTTTCCCCCTATTCTCCTATAAGTTTAAATTTCTTTTGTAAAATATGTTATCTCTCTTTTATAAAAATCATGTAAATTTCATATTTAATCAAACAAAAAGCAGACAAAATATGTTTCTAATAATTTCAATAAAAACATACCTCATCTGCTCTTTTTTCTAAATGAAGTTAAATATTTAATTTTTCTTTATATGACAATATGCAACGTACATTCTGTCATACGCCTCTTCCAATAATTTTCTGGGACTTGCTATATTCAGTCGAATGCAGCCTCTGCCTTCTTCCTGAAACACAGTTCCCATATACACGCTGACTTTTGCTTTTTCCAAAAACCATTTTTCCAATTCTGCTTCTTCACAACCCAGTTCCTTATAATCCATCCATAAAAGATATGTCCCTTCTCTTGGATAAATATAAAATTCCGGCATTTTTTCTGCAAAATACGCTCTGGTAAATTTATCATTCTCATCAATATAAGACAGCATTGCTTTATACCAGTCATCACACTGTTGATACGCACAACCTGCTACTGCTGCTGAAAAGATTGTGGGATTATGCATACCGATTCTGTCAATTTCCCTTTTTACCACAGCTCTGTATTCTTGATTTGGAATAATCAGATAAGATAAAATAAATCCCGGAATATTAAAAGTTTTTGTAGGTGATGATGCAACAATCAATCTTTTTCGCACTTCTTCCGACAAAGACAAGGCAGATACAAACTCTACTCCTGGTGCAGTAATATCACCATGAATTTCATCTACAAATAACAGCAGTTCATGTTTTATACAAAATTCACCTACTGCCTCCAGCTCTTCTTTTGTCCATACACGACCTACCGGGTTATGAGGACTGCATAATAAAAGCATTTTTGTTTTTTCCGTTATCTGCGCCTCCATCTGCTGTAAATCCATGGTGTACTTTCCGTTTTGAGATTTTAATCCACATTTTACTACAATTCTGTCATTCTTGGAAATCGCCTCATACAGTGGACCATAAGCCGGAGTGTGAAGTAATACTTCCTCCCCCGGTTCTGTAAATGCATCCACACAAAGGCCTGCAGAAATATTAATGCGAGGGCAAAATACGATTTCTTCTCTTTTCACATCCACATTGTGCATTCGTTTTTCCCATGATATAAAACCTTCATAGAAATCATCACCTAAATCTGTATATCCAAAAATCCCATGTTCAGCACATTGATGTACCACATCACGAATAGGTTTTGGAGAAGGAAAATCCATATCAGCCACACCTAAATGAATAAGCTCTCTGCTTCCATATTTTTTGTCCATGGTATCCCATTTTGCACAGTTTGTCCCACGCCTGTCTACGACAGTGTCAAAATCAAATCTGTTTTCTGACATTACTACCTCTTTCTGCCCAAACATTTACAGTTTCGCAATAACCTCTACTTCACATAACACATTCTTCGGAAGTGTTTTCACTGCAACACAAGAACGTGCAGGTTTATTCACAAAATACTTTGCATAAATTTCATTAAACACCTGAAAATCTCCCATATCTGCCAAAAAGCAAGTTGTCTTCACTGCATTTTCAAAATTTGTTCCTGCTTCTTCTAAAACAGCTCCAATATTTTTCATTACCTGTTCAGCCTGTTCAGAAATTGTTTCTCCTGCAATTTCTCCTGTTTCAGGATTTACCGGAATTTGACCGGAAGTAAAAAGCATATCGCCGCATACTACTGCCTGTGAATATGGTCCAATTGCTGCAGGTGCCTTTGGTGTATAAATTGTTTTCAACATAATCTTAATCTCCTTTGCATTTCTTATTTTTTCTTATCATATCACTAAACAATATTTTAGTAAATATATTTTAATGAATTTTTTTTCACTCTTGCACAAGACATAAATTCAAAATATAATAACCTTAATTATAGAAAACAAAACCTTTGGGAGATTATTATGTCAAATGATAAACCTTATATAAAACTTACAAAAACAGAGCAGCTTATTTTAAACTCTTATAAAAAAATGATTTTAAGTCTGGGGGAATATCTGGGAGACGGATATGAAATTATTCTCCACAGTCTTGAAAATCTTCAGCACTCTGTTATCGAAAATGTGAATGGTCATTATTCCGGTAGAAAAAACGGCGCACCGATTACCGATTTAGCCCTTTCTATGCTCAGCCAGATAAAAGAAGAACCTTCTCAGCCTGCAGTCTGTTACATGAACCATTCCAAAAGAGGAGTTCCCCTTCGTTCCTGTACTATTCCCATTACAGGAGAAGGAGAACGTATTATCGGACTGATCTGCATCAATTTTTATACCGATATTCCCCTGTCCTCCCTACTGGCAAAATTTTATCCTGAAATGCCTGATAGTTTCACTGAAAGTACCTCTGCCACAGAAAACTTTGCAGACAACACAGATGAACTTATTGAAAATGTTTTATACAAAATCCAACATCAGGTATTGAATGATATTACTATTTCCGTCCAAAATAAAAATAAAGAAATTATTACTCAGCTTTACCAACGGGGAATTTTTAATATCAAAGATGCTGTTTTAAAAGTGGCCTCACTTTTGGAAATTTCCAAAAATACCGTATATATGCACCTTCGAAACTTAAAAGAGAAAGAAAAATAGCAGGATTTTCCTATATTTTTTCAGAAAACCCATATATTCCCCTTGCATACAGAGTGATTTCAACGTATTATAAAGTAGGTGGCAATTTTGCCCGCAAATTTGCAAGAAACCAATGGAGGTACATAAAGTTATGAAAAATATAGACCGCATGGTTGGAACAATATCAAGAGGTGTTCGTGCACCGATTATCCGCGAAGGAGACAACCTTCCTGAAATCGTAGTAGACTGTGTATTAAAAGCATCTGAAAATGCCAACTTCGAAATTCAAGATAAAGACGTCATTGCTGTTACAGAAGCAGTTGTTGCCAGAGCTCAGGGTAACTATGCAAATGTAAAAGATATCGCTGTTGATGTAAAAGAAAAATTCGGTGATGATACCGTAGGCGTGATTTTCCCTATTTTAAGCCGTAATCGTTTTTCCATCTGTTTAAAAGGTATTGCTATGGGCTGTAAAAAAATTGTGCTCATGTTAAGCTACCCATCTGATGAAGTAGGAAATCACCTCATTGACTTAGATGTTATGGACGAAAAAAATGTAAATCCATGGTCTGATGTTTTAACAGAAGAAAAATACAGAGAACTGTTTGGATATGAAAAACATGTATTTACAGGTGTTGACTATGTAGAATATTACAAACAGCTTATTCAGGAGGCCGGAGCTGAAGTTGAAATTATTTTCGCTAACAATCCAAAAGCTATCCTCTCCTACACAAAAAGCGTTCTTGCTTGTGACATTCATACTCGCCAGAGAACAAAACGCATTTTAAAAGCAAATGGTGCTGAAAAAGTATATGCTCTTGACGACATTATGACAAAGAGTATCAACGGCAGCGGTTATAATGATGCTTACGGACTTCTGGGTTCCAACAAAGCGACAGAAGATACTGTAAAGCTCTTCCCAATTAAATGTGAAGAAGTTGTTACTGCTATTCACAATTCTATGTTGGAAAAAACCGGAAAAAATGTAGAAGTTATGGTATACGGTGACGGTGCCTTTAAAGATCCGGTAGGAAAAATCTGGGAACTGGCTGATCCGGTTGTATCTCCCGCTTACACTGCAGGTTTGGAAGGTACTCCAAACGAAGTAAAATTAAAATATCTGGCTGATAATGATTTTGCTGATTTGTCAGGAAACGAATTAAAAGACGCAATTAAAAATTATATTACAGAAAAAGATGAGAAAGCAGCAAGTTTAAAAGGTACTATGGTAACACAGGGTACTACACCAAGACGTCTTACCGACCTTTTAGGTTCTTTAGCTGACCTTACTTCCGGTTCCGGCGATAAGGGAACTCCAATTATCTATATTCAGGGATATTTTGACAACTACGCAAAATAAGTTGACTACGAAAAAGGAAGCCGTGGATTTTTCCATTGCTTCCTTTTCTTTACTCTATTTGCTCTCTCTGTAAATAATATCTTCACGTCCCGGTCCGTTAGAAACCATTGTAATCGGAAATCCGATTTTTTCCTCTACAAATTCAATATATTTACGGCAGTTTTCCGGTAAATCCTCATATTTTTTAATACCACGGATATCACAATTCCATCCCGGAAGCACTTCAATGACCGGTTTTGCCTTTTCCAGAAGACTTGTTGTTGGAAATTCTGTTGTAATTTCTCCGTCAATATCATATGCCACACATACAGGAATTTCTTTTAAATATCCCAAAACATCAAGTACCGTAAAAGCAACATCTGTTGTTCCCTGAATACGGCATCCGTATTTCGATGCCACACAGTCAAACCAGCCCATACGTCTTGGACGACCTGTAGTAGCGCCATATTCACCGCCGTCACCACCTCTGCGTCGAAGTTCATCTGCTTCTTCTCCGAAAATTTCAGATACAAAAGCCCCTGCACCTACTGCGCTGGAATATGCTTTACACACTGTAATAATTTTCTTTATTTCATAAGGAGGTATTCCTGCACCCACTGCCCCATAAGCTGCCAGCGTGGAAGAAGATGTTACCATAGGATAAATACCATGATCCGGATCTTTCAAAGAACCTAACTGACCTTCCAGTAAAATTTCTTTACCTTCTTTTAAAGCATTCCATAAAAGCAGAGAAACATCACATACATAAGGTGCAATCATTTCTTTGTATTCTTTTAATTCTTTTACAATATCCACCGGATTTAAAAGAGGTTTGTGATATAAATACTCTAAATCCACATTTTTCTTCTGACAGATATTTTCTGCTTTTTCCATAAGAGCAGCCTCATCTTCAAAAAGCTCACTAACCTGAAAACCGATTTTTGCAAATTTATCAGAATAAAATGGTGCAATTCCTGACTTGGTAGAGCCAAAAGATTTTCCAGCCAGTCTTTCTTCTTCATATTCATCAAACTTAATATGATAGGACATCACAATCTGCGCTCTGTCTGATATTTTAATATCAGGCATAGGAACGCCCTGTTCTACAATTGACTGAAGTTCGTGGAACAGCACAGGTATGTTCAACGCCACACCATTTCCGATAATACTTGTTGTATTTTCATTAAATACACCTGACGGCAGACTATGCAGGGCAAACTTTCCATAATTGTTTACGATTGTATGTCCGGCATTTGCTCCACCCTGAAATCGTACTACAATATCTGCCTCTTTTGCCAGCATATCCGTTATTTTACCTTTGCCTTCGTCTCCCCAGTTCGCTCCTACTACGGCTTTTACCATCTTCTATTCCTCCTGTAATATTGGAATCCATTTCATTTACTCAAGTATAATACACCATTTTTTCTGAGAAATAAAGTAAAAATAGTTTTCTTCCAGAAAAAAATTTTTGTTCAATTTTACCTCTTAAAGATAGTTCATTGCCTCTTTAATATTAGCCACACCAATAAGTTTAATACTATATTTCCCCTGTAAGCTTTCCACATTTGTTTTTGGCATAATACAGGAAGTAAAGCCCAGTTTTTCTGCCTCCCTGACTCTGCTTTCCGCCATACTGACACCACGTACTTCCCCGGAAAGTCCCACTTCACCGAAAATCAAAGTCTGTTCATCAATCACCTTATTTTTATAACTGGATACAATAGCCAGAACAACCCCTAAATCAATGGCCGGTTCTCCCAGTTTCATACCACCTGCCAGATTGACATAGGCATCACAGTCTCCCAGATGAAGCCCTGCTCTTTTTTCCAGAACTGCCATAAGCAGGTTCACGCGATTATAATCTATCCCTACTGATGTTCTCCTTGGCAATCCAAAATTGGTTCTGGTAACAAGGGCCTGTATTTCGATTAAAATAGGGCGTGTACCTTCTATAGAACAAACAACTGCTGTACCGGAAGCATCGGTGGGCCTTCCATTTAGCATAACCTGAGATGGGTTCTTCACTTCCATAAGTCCTTTTTCCCGCATTTCAAACACACCGATTTCATTTGTTGAGCCAAATCGGTTCTTTACTCCTCTTAAAATCCGGTAAATCACCTGTCTGTCCCCTTCGAAATACAGTACCGTGTCGACCATGTGTTCCAACACTCTGGGGCCTGCCACACTTCCATCCTTTGTAACATGCCCTACAATAAAAACAGAAATCCCCATTCCTTTAGCAATCTGCATGAGAACACCTGTAGACTCCCTCACCTGAGAAACACTGCCCGGTGCAGAGGAAACTTCTTCATTATACATAGTCTGAATAGAGTCGATTACTACCATTTCCGGTTTCACTCTTTCAATCACACTGCGAATACTTTCTAAATTTGTCTCACATAAGAGCAACAAATTTTCATTAAATTCTCCTATTCTCTTTGCTCTCAGCTTTATCTGTCCCAAGGACTCCTCACCGGAAACATATAAAACTTTATGTCCCTTTCCCGTAAGCTGTCTGCATACCTGAAGAAGAAGCGTAGACTTTCCAATACCCGGATCGCCTCCTACCAGAACCATAGAGCCGGGAACAATACCGCCTCCCAGTACTCTGTCCAGTTCTTCTATCTCTGTTTTTATCCTGTCATTTTCCTGTATAGAAATATCTGCAAGAATAACCGGCTCATTCTTCTTTCCTGCTGAACCGCTTGAAGATGCTGTTGTTTTTCCTTTTGTTGCTACAGATACGGTTTCCTCTACAAAAGAATTCCATTCTCTGCAGCCCGGACACTGTCCCAACCATTTTGGCGACTCATACCCACAATTTTGACAGAAAAATAATGTTTTTTTCCCTTTTGCCATATTTTCCCTTTCTTTTTCCAACAAACGAGGCTGCCGCATTAAGTGCATATTCGAATATTTCACCTATTTCGAATACTGCTTAGTGCGACAGCCCTGTCTTACTTGTTCTTACTTATCTGAAACTTAAATTCTTTCAATGCTTACAGCTACCTGTTCTGCCTGCTCCAGTTCCACACTAAATGAAAGCTTTCCACCCAGATTTGTCTTCATCTGTCCGGCTTCTTCTCCATCGATTACAATTTTGTACTCGGCATCCTCTTCCATTTCTACAGTAATCTGAGCATCCTGAGGACCTTCTACTGTAAAGTTCATTCTGTCTTCTTTTTCATCTAAGTCTAAAACTGTAGTACCTGGTACAGATTCATATACAAACATACCGTTTCTCTCCAGCTTTGTAATTTCCTTATATGTTTTTACTTTGTATATATCCCCATCGTACTCAAAGTCGGATACTTTTGACTTCTGCGCTAACTCATAGTTACCAAAGCTGATTTTACCATTTTCTTCTGTACGAATTAATTCTTTTACTACTGACATAGTTATGTCCTCCCGCTTATGTCTTTCATTGTTCC
>URHS01000045.1 GCA_900547685.1 uncultured Blautia sp.
AATCCTGCGGGACTTATACTCCCGTACCGGTTCGATTCCGGTCTGCGGCATTATTTAAAAGAGAAACGTTGATTTAAACGTTTCTCTTATTTTTTATCCTTTCTCATCTTTCATATTATCAAATAACTTCTTAATAAATAATCCAGAATTTTAAAATGCAATTTAAAAAGGAGTTGCTGCACTATTTTTCTCTACAACAACCCCTTTGCTTTTCTATTCTTCTAAAATCCCTCTTACAATAATTGCTCCATGTGACGGCACTTCTAAATGAAGAACTCCACCCTTACATTCATGTATTTTCTTCACCAGACTATATCCAAAATCACCTGTTACCATCAACTGTTTAAACTTTTGTATCTTTGTTCTGGAAATTCCCAGTTCCCACACAGAAATTTCCATATTTTTTGTTTCGTTGCCATTATTAATAACAACCATTATTTTTTCTTTTTCTGTAAACCTTCCATAAACAAGCTGCTGATAATCATTTGCAATAAATTTGAGAGAACCTTTCATCAAGGAAGGATTTTCTTTGTGAATTCTTATCATATCTTTGTGGAACTGAATAAGCTCTTTATCTTCTCTGCCCCAGGGATAAGTACGTCTGTTATCAGGATCCGTAAAACCACAGACTCCTGCCTCATCGCCATAATAAATTGTAGGTGCTCCCGGCCATGTCATCTGCATAACTACAGCTTCCCGAAAAACTGCTTTATTCACATTTCTCTCTGCTGCCTCACTGCCTAACTCCCTTACACGTCCTACTACATGATTGGTTCTTGTAAGGAAACGAGAATGGTCATGATTAGAAAGCTCATTCATAGCCGTGTATAATGACGGAGCATGAAAACTGGCTCCATGATAATTCATGGCCCCTATAAAGCTGTCGCTGTTCCCAAGCATACCTTCCCGATATTCATCACTGTGCTTCTCCATACCTGTAAGAAACCATGTGATAGGCTCCATAAAAGCATCATAATTCATTACCGTATCCCACTGATCCCCCATAAGCCATGACCTTGCATCTCCATAGTGTTCTGCCAAGATTACAGCATTGGGATTTGCTGCTTTTACATTTCTTCTGAAATCACGCCAAAATTGATGATTATACTCCTCACTGTGCCCCAAGTCTGCAGCAACATCCAGACGCCATCCATCTACATTATAAGGCGGTGACACCCACTTTCTGGCCACATGCATAATATATTCGTAAAGCTTGGGTGATTCCTCATAATTTAGCTTCGGAAGGGTATCATGTCCCCACCATCCATCATATTCATTACTCTGAGCACCATGAAAGCGGAAAAAACTTCGATATGGACTATCTGTTGCTACATAAGCGCCCTTCTCATATCCATTCTGGTTTTCGTATATCCGCTCTTTATCCAGCCACTTATTGAATGAACCACAATGGTTAAACACACCATCTAAAATAACGCGCATACCTCTTTTATGAATCTCTTCTACCAGTCTTGCGAAAAAAGCATTGCTGGCTTCCAGATTTTCCTTTGCAGTCACACGCTGAATATATTTAGATGCATGAGCATTTTCTTTGTCCCAATCCTGAAGAGGCTCCCCTCCGTCATTTACAATTTTTCCATAATGAGGATCAATATAATCATAATCCTGAATGTCATATTTATGATTGGAAGGTGATACAAATATAGGGTTAAAATAGATAACATCAACTCCTAAATCCTGTAGGTAATCCAGCTTATCCATAACTCCCTGTAAGTCTCCGCCATAAAAATCTCTTACATCCATAGCTCTGGGCGGACAATTCCAGTCCTCTATCCTCTGCACTTTTTCATCAATATAACAATACTCATTACTTACTACGTCATTTGAGGTATCTCCATTACAAAAACGATCCACAAAAATCTGGTACATAACTGCACCTTTTGCCCAGTCAGGAGTATGAAATCCCGGCACAATCCCAAAAGAATAGTGCTCATCAATCTCTTTTGTAATACCCATTTTGTTGTAATAACATTGAATTTTACCTGAAATAATCTCAAAAAAATAGTGAATAGACTGGGCTGCTAATTTAATATCTGTCCCATAATAATCAAATCCATCTTTTCTTCCTAATAATTTCATTCTCTGGCGAAGTTTTCCCGCCACCAGATATACAAAATCCACATTATCACTTTTGGTTCGGATTCTAATATTCACCACATCTCCCGGTTCCGGTTCTGCCGGTGTTCTGTAGTTTTCTGTCTCATCACTAAATACTGCACGTTTATTAAAAGCAGGCCGCATATTGGTCACATATTCCTGAATTCTTCTTGTATTTGCCAAGTGTTCGTAATCCATACTGCCATCCTCTCTATTTATTATACCGGCTTATACTTGCCGAATTATTGTCTACTATTATTTTATCTTACACTATAGATATATACAACTGTTTTTTCTTCATTTTTGCATAGTAAAAACGCCAATCTTCCGATTGGCGTTTTTGGAGAAGGTATTTCTTCTTATGGGGTGTAGCAAAAACTATATAATGTATTGGGGGGTTTTTACAGTTATTATAATATCATGTAACGCCAAAAAAGTGTGCACAATCTTCCATTTTTTTTGCATCCTTTTTTGAGTATTTTTAACATGACTACTGCCTTTTCCCCCGAAAATTATTCAGTATTCTGCATAATTCCCTATAAAAACAACGCTTCAAACTCGTTTTGGTTAATTTTTTCTTTCTCTATCAAAAGCTCTGCACATTTATGAAGTATATCCTCATGTTCTGAAATAATCTCTTTCGCTTTTGCATAAGCCTCGTCTATAATGCGTTTTACCTCACTGTCAATAAGAGCTGCTGTCTGTTCTGCATAATTTCTTGTATGGGCCAAATCTCTGCCGATAAACACCTCATCATCATCACTTCCGTAATTAATCATGCCTACTTTATCAGACATACCATACTGCGTTACCATCGCTCTTGCAGTCTGTGTTGCCTGTTTAATATCCTGAGACGCACCGGTTGTTACATCGCCAAAAATCATTTCCTCTGCAACTCTGCCTCCCAAAGAAACTACAATGTGCTCCAGCATTTTATTCTTGCTGTTAAACATTTCATCTTTTCCGGGAAGAGGCATGGTATAACCTGCTGCCCCCATTCCTGTAGGAATAATAGAAATCGTATGCACCGGCTCCATTTCAGGCAGAACATGGAATAAAATCGCATGCCCTGCTTCATGATAAGCAGTAATTCGCTTCTCTTTATCAGAGATTACACGACTCTTCTTTTCTGCACCAATACCGGTTTTAATAAATGCCTGACGCACATCTTTTTGATTGATGAAAAATCTACCATCTTTTGCTGTAAGGATTGCAGCTTCATTCATTAAATTCTCTAAGTCTGCACCGGTATAACCTGCAGTTGTTCTTGCAATTTCCTCTAAGTCCACATCTTCACCTAAAGGTTTCTTAGCCGCATGAACTTTCAGAATTTCCTCTCTGCCCTTTACGTCCGGTCTTCCTACTCCTACTTTTCTATCAAAACGACCGGGACGCAAAATAGCCGGATCTAAGATATCCACTCTATTTGTAGCGGACATTACAATAATTCCTTCATTGACACCAAATCCGTCCATTTCTACCAAAAGCTGATTCAAGGTCTGTTCTCTTTCGTCATGACCTCCACCCATTCCTGTTCCTCTTCGTCTTGCTACAGCATCGATTTCATCGATAAAAATAATACATGGTGCATTTTTCTTTGCTTCTTCAAATAAATCTCTTACTCGTGAAGCACCTACACCTACAAACATTTCAACAAAATCAGAACCGGAAATAGAAAAGAACGGAACGCCTGCTTCTCCGGCTACTGCCTTTGCCAAAAGAGTTTTACCTGTTCCCGGAGGTCCTACAAGAAGTACACCTTTGGGAATTCTGGCACCTACTTTTACATATTTCTGTGGCTCTTTTAAGAAATCTACGATTTCCTCCAGTTCTTCCTTTTCCTCATGTAAACCTGCTACATCTTTAAAAGTTACTTTTTTATCTGCATCCGTAGACATTTTTGCTCTGCTTTTTCCAAAATTCATCATTTTAGCGTTGCTGCCGCCTGACATTTGGCGATTCATCATGCTGATTACCCAAAACAGCATAAATCCTGTCAAAAGCAAAGGAATAAATGTAGACATCCATGTATTATCTCTTGGCACTTGCCCTACTCTTACATTATGGACGCCCCCATCCATGAGAATATTCTGTACTTCTTCTAAATTAAGGGCATAGAAATGTTCTTCCTTACCATCTCTTAAGCGTATTGTCACTTCACCAGTAGGAACTTCCTCATTAGGCTGAATAAAAGCCTCTGTAATCTGCTTATCCTTTACTGCCTGCTGAAACTCCTCCATTGTATAACTGGAATTCTGCGTTGTCTGGCGAATGATCATACTTCCCACACCCAGCACTAACAGCAAAAGCAACAGTGGTGTTATCCAGTTTCTCGCCTGCTTATTCACGTTGTCGTTTCTCCTTTCCGGTTATGAAAGCTCAACCACACCAATATATGGAAGATTTCTATATTTCTGTGCATAGTCCAGACCATATCCCACTACAAATTCATCCGGAATATTAAAGCATACATAATCTACATTTACATCCTTTACTCTGCGTTCCGGTTTATCCAGCAAAGTACACAGACGAAGACTGTTTGGTTTTCTCTGTTTTAAAATTTCCAAAAGGTGGCTCAAAGTTCTTCCTGAATCGATAATGTCCTCTACAATTAAGACATCTTTTCCTTCTATATTTTCATCCAAATCTTTTACAATACGAACCACACCGCTTGAGCTTGTTTCGTCTCCATAACTTGAAACAGACATAAAATCCATAGTAACCGGAACAGTAATTCTCTTTGCAAGTTCGCAAGTGAAGAACACGCCACCCTTTAATACGCAGATTAAATGTACTGTTTTTCCTTCATAATCTTTACTGATCTGCTCTCCGATTTCACGAATTTTTTTACCTACTTCTTCTTCGCTTAATAATACACGAATTTTTTCACTCATTTTCCTCTACTCCTTTTACCTGTACTTTTAATACTTGTTTTGTCTGACTGGTAACTTTATAATTTTCACTGATACGATATCCCACAATCCACAGGATATGAGAGCCATCTGCCAAAAGAGTCAGTTTATCTCTCTCTTGTCTTGGAATTTTACAGTCAATCAGATAGTCTTTTAATTTCTTTCGTCCGCCTTTTTGATTTACTACCAGATAATCTCCCTGTAGACGATGACGAATGCTGAGACTACTGTTTATTTTATCATAATCAAACCATTTCGTATATGTTTTTTCCGGAATTTGCTGTTTTTCATAAGGGAATACCTCCCATTCTAAAGTGTATATTCCATCTTCTTTTTCTTGTTTGCTGTAAATATGAACATCTCCATATACCTGACTGGCTGTCAGACCCCACGCAAGAGATACCGAGGCTCCTGTCCTTCCTTTAAAAAGCCTTCTCACTGCCTCTATATGTGCTGCAGTAATATTCTTTTTCCCTTTCGATGCCTCTTCTAAAACACGCATAATCAAATATGACTGCATAATTTCTTTTTCTAAAAAACATTCCTTTTCAATACAGAACGTATCTCCTATCTTTTTCACATACTTTCCATAAAGTATATCCGTTTGTTCCTGAAGATATTCTTCTATCTTCCACATATTCTCTGCTGCTCTGCCAATACAGGTAACAGCTTGGGGATTAATTTCCTCCATTACCGGAATAATCTGATGGCGGATTTTATTTCTTGTATACTCCATTTCCTCATTCGTGCTGTCAGTTATCCATGTAATTCCCTGTGCTTTTAAATATTCCTCAATCTCTGCCCGTTTCACAAACAGTAACGGGCGGATATATTCTCCCTTCTCCCCTGACACCGGACGTATTCCTCCAAGTCCTGATGCTCCGCTTCCTCTCAGAAGATTATGCAGCACAGTTTCTGCATTGTCATTTTCATGATGAGCCAAAGCAATGATTTTCTTTCCCGGACTTTCAATCTCTTCTATGGCTTTTTGAAAAGCCTCCCTTCGAAGTTCCCTTCCTGCCTCCTCTAAAGAAAGTTTCTTCTGTCTGGCAATTTCAGGTACATTATAATGAAAGACCGTAAAGGGAACCTCCAGCTTCTGACATATTTCTTTGGAAAATTCTTCATCACGCACCGCTTCTTCCCCTCTGATGTGATGATTAACATGTACTGCATAAAGCTGAAATCCCTGCAGTTTTTCATATTCTTTTAAAAGTTTTAGCAGACATACAGAGTCTGCTCCTCCTGAAACTCCTACAATTACATGACTGTTTTCTGGTATCATTTGATATTTTTCTATACAGGAAAACACTTTTTCTTCTGTTCTCATGACTGTCTTCAATTCCTCCATAATCCCGCTGCCAAAACGGTCATATCGTCCGTTGCACAGTAACCGCTGTATGTAAGTACTCTTTCTAAAATCCCCCGTCCCAACTCCTGTGCCGCATTGGCATTAGTCTGTAAAATAATCTCTTTCATAATTTCTTCCGCTTGTCCCTCCGGCAATGCATCCAGCACTCCGTCTGTGACCATAATCAGAAAATCCCCTTCATAAAGCTTTTTGGTAGAAGACTCAAAATCTGCCTGCTGTACCAACCCTAAAGCAAGACTGGTAGATGAAATCGCCTCAACCCAATGGTCTCTCTTAATAAATGTAGTGGCTGCTCCGGCCTTTAAGAAATGACACATCCCTGAATATAAATCTACCATGGAGATATCCACTGTAGAAAATCGTCCGTTTTTCGTCTTTAGATTCAAGACAGAATTGACCATTCTGGCTGCTGTTTCTCCTGAAAATCCAGCCTCAACAAGTTGTTCTAAAGTATCTACAATGCCCTCACTTTCCTGACACGCCTCAAGTCCGGAGCCCATGCCATCTGAAAGGCACATAAAAAACTGTCCGTTTTCCTCTGTGGTACAGGTGTAATTATCTCCTGAAATGGTCTCTTTATCCTTTGTTATTTTCACTGCTCCGTAAAGCATTTTAAAATTCACTTCTTCTGCAAACCCCAAAACAGAAAATTCTCTGTTGATTAATGTTTTTCCGGATTCCTTTGGTGTCATACGGGTTTGACACATTTTTGAAAGAACTGCTGCCGCTTCCCCTGCCGGCACACAGCCTCCCCCCTTTGTCCGAAGTTCTGCATAATACCGAAGCTTTCCGTCAGGCTGTTCCAAAAACCATACATTCCGAACCTGTATATGACGTTTTTTCAGCCGTCTGGCAAACTCTTCACGGAACTGAAGATCCACCTCTACCATGTCGAATAAATCCCGTGACAGCACTTTCATAAGCTCTGCCATCTCCCCTAGCTGCTCTGCTACTGCTACCCGATTTTCCAGAAGTTTATTATTCCATATCAAATTCTGTCGTTCTCTGTCCATCATCCTTTGTAATTCCTGCACCAGCTTTCCCTGACTTATGCAAACCCCTGTCAAATCAGCTTTTGCCTTTCTGAATTTTTCCTCGTCATCTTCCTCCATGATGCGCAGAAGGCTGTAAATTCTCTGATAGGACTGAACGGAATTCTGTTTCCAGCACACCTGATTAAAATGACACCTTTTGCACAACCCTTCCTGTACTTCCTGTATCATCTCATCAATCTCTGTGCTGGAAAGATAATCCTTCCTGTAAGGCATGCCATAAAAACTGTTTGCCAGTTTCTGAAAGGATTCTGCATAGCGCTGCATTTTTTCTTTTTGTGGGTGCTGTTCGTAAGCCAAAGTTGCCGCACTTTTTTTCATCTCTGAAAAAATAGTTTTTGCCATGTCACGTAATATAAGCAGTACGCTGATTACGAGCATGGCAATTATCCATTCCTGCATCTTCTTCCCTCCCTGAATAAGCAACCGCTATCAAAAGAGTATTATAGATGCTTTTTTCTTTAAACTTTGTCAAAAACAGTACCCTAAAACAAAAAACTTTCAGACAAAATTTGCAGTTTACTTCTGTTCTTTAAAGACAATCTCATTATCTTTGACAAGTCCCAGCTTATCTCTTGCAACTTCCTCTGCATATTCATCTGTTTCCATATATTCTTTCATATCATCAATTTCTTTTGTACGCTCTGTTTCTTCTGTCATTTTATTATCCAGCTCCTCCAACTCCTGCTGATACTGAGAAAGCTGCTTCTCCACAGAAATGCTTTTTGTCATCATTGCAATAAATAAAATTGCTACCACAAAGGTGATACTAAGCATCGCAATCCTGTTTTGAAGATTTCTTTTTTTTCTTCTCTTCATTTTTACACTCTCTAATATCCCTTACAATTTTCTGTTTACCTACAAAAAGTTTAACTCTAATCCATTGAAATTTCAACCTTTTTCTCCACTTTCTTATGGGGACTAAAAATTTTTCAATCAGCCATACAGCCAAATTGAAAAGCGGTTTACCCGGACCTGCATAATAAATCCATGCACCCAGTCCTATTGCCAAAAGAGCATAACTCCGAATAACACCATTATTTTCTGTATATATAACAAAAAACAAAAAAACACCGGTAAAACACCAATAAAAAATATCTTCTATTCCCGTCCAGAAAGAGGTATGTACGATAATTCTCCTAATTATGCGAAGTACATCATAACATACTGCCAGAAACACACCTGCCAGAAAAGTGCGGCAAAAAAAGAGAAGTTCTTGATACATATACTCACTCATTATCTACTGAAACAACCTCTTTAAGATACCTTCTCCGCCTTTTGCTTTTGTAGTACCCTGGCTGTAAATCAGACTATCTACTTTTCCTCCTATATCAACCTCCTGTTTCTCCAAATCAAGTCTGGTGACATGAAGTTCTTCTCCTTTTACAAGTAAAACTCCTGTTTCTGTTACAAGACTTATTTCTTTTTCATCAAAGGACTGTACATCTTTTACTCCTGTAATGTTTCCTTCCCGGCGGTCTGTAAGCTGAAGTTTGTGAACTGCCCTATGCTGTTTTTCTTCCAAAATGACAATCCCCCATATATCTTCTTTATGAAAGATTATATGGGGGGATAAAAATAATTATTCCTTTTCATTACAGATACTTAAAAAGTTCACTGGCTGCTTCCTTTTTCACTGTTTCCTGTACATCCAGTACCTCTACACGAACATTTTTACTGCCAAACTGAATTTCCAGAATGTCTCCGGCCTTCACTTGAGCAGAAGCCTTTGCCGGCTTATCATTAATAAGCACTCGCCCTGCGTCACATGCTTCATTTGCTACAGTTCTTCTTTTAATCAGTCTGGAAACCTTTAAATATTTGTCTAATCTCATGGTTTTCTCCTATAATACCCCTGCGGTGCAATCCCTGGGGAACACTTTTTATTTCATAAGGCACACTTTCCTTTGAAATAAAAGGAGATACCCGAAGGCATCTCCCTTTCTATGCTCTTATGCATTTACTAAATCTTTTAAAGCTTTTCCTGCTTTGAATTTTGGAGATTTAGATGCTGCGATTGTCATTGTTTCACCTGTCTGTGGGTTTCTTCCTTCTCTCGCTGCTCTTTCGGAAACTTCGAAAGTACCAAATCCAACTAATTGAACTTTTTCACCTTTCTGCATTTCTTCGGATACAACATCAATAAACGCTTTTAAAGCTAAATCTGCATCTTTTTTAGATAACTGTGTTTTTTCTGCCATAGCAGCAACTAATTCTGTTCTGTTCATGAGTATTTCCTCCTAAATAAATTTAGCACTGCAAAAAAGCTTAGTTCTAAGCGTTCTCTGCATTTTATACGCGTACCGCCGTTTGCGGTCTACTGATATTTATACCTTTTTTCATTGGGTTTGTCAAGCATATTACATCCTTATTTCCAGCGGTTTTACATCATTGCATCAATCAGCTTTTTCACATCTGCACCAAGCGCCGCAGACTTGTCATCAGCATCCTGCAAAGAAATACCTTTAATGCCATAGTAAATCTTAATCTTAGGCTCTGTTCCGGACGGTCTTACACATACCCATGCATCATCATTTAAATCATAATACAATACATTAGAATTTGGAAGTCCTGTAGCAGTTATTTCTTTTGTCTCCATATTCACAATAGTATCTGCTTTATAATCTCTTGCAGATAACACTTTATACGCACCAATTTCGGTTGGAGGATTTTTCCTCAGATTTTCAAGGATTGTCTGAATTTTTTCAAGTCCTTCAATACCTTTTAAAGTAATAGACTGAATATCATCTTTATAATATCCATATTTTTCATACATTGCTACCATTGCATCCCAAAGAGTCATGCCTTTTGTCTTATAGTAAGCTGCCGCTTCACAAAGTGCCATAGTTGCAACAATAGCATCTTTGTCTCTTGCGTGTGTACCAATAAGACAGCCATAACTTTCCTCAAATCCAAACAGATAACTTCCTTTTCCTTTTGTTTCGAAACCTAAAATCTGCTGTCCGATATATTTAAATCCTGTTAATACTTCAATAAATTCAACACCATAATGTTTCGCAATGGCTGCTGCCATATTTGTTGTAACAATAGTAGAAATGACTGCTCCGTCTTCAGGTAATTTTCCTAAAACTTCTTTTTTCTGTCCTAATTCATAATCTGCCAAGAGACAACCGGACATATTTCCCGTAAGTGTATGATATTCTCCTGTTTTACTATCTTTTACACGAACGCCAAGACGGTCTGCATCCGGATCTGTTGCCAAAACTAAATCTGCATCTACTTCTTTTGCCAACTTCAGGCCTAACTCAAATGCTTCATCTGATTCAGGGTTTGGATAACTTACTGTTGGAAATTCACCATCCGGAAGTTCCTGCTCTTTTACAACATATACATTTTCAAATCCCAACTCTTTTAATACACGTCTTGCAGGAATATTTCCTGTGCCGTGAAGTGGACTGTAAACGATTTTTAATTCTTTTGCCATAGCTTTAATGGCATCTGCATGAATAACCTGGCTCTTTAATGCAGTCATGTAAGCATCATCAATTTCTTTTCCGATTACTACGAAAAGACCTTTTGCTTTTGCAGCTTCTTCATCCATAGTTTTTACTTCACTGTAATCAGCAACTTTCTGCACCTCTGCCATAATACCGGAATCATGAGGAGGGGTAATCTGTGCGCCATCTTCCCAGTATACTTTGTATCCATTATATTCCGGCGGATTATGGCTGGCAGTAATATTGATACCCGCAATACAGCCTAATTCCCGTACAGCAAAAGACAATTCCGGTGTAGGTCTTAAAGTTTCAAAAATGTAAGCCTTGACTCCGTTTGCAGCCAGACAAAGTGCTGCTTCCTTTGCAAATTCCGGTGACATACGGCGAGAATCGTAAGCAATAGCTACGCCTTTAGCCTGTCCGTTCACTGCCGCAATATAATTTGCAAGCCCCTGCGTTGTTTTTCTTACTGTATAAATATTCATGCGGTTTGTCCCTGCACCGATAATTCCTCTAAGACCTGCTGTTCCAAACTCTAACTCTTTATAAAAGCGTTCTTTTATTTCATTATCATCTTGCTCAATTGCTTTTAATTCTTCTTTTGTATTCTCATCAAAATATGGGTTTGTCAACCATTCTTTATAAAGTTCTTTATACTCCATTTCGCTACCTCCCTGTGCAGATTTATCTGCTAATTTGTAATTAAATTACAAATTATTATACAACACATATTTGAAAATTTCAAATACTGTACGGTATTCTTTCTACAAAGCTTCTCCACTTCTCATACTGCCCTGTCAGCTTTTCTAATTTCCCCAGATTTTTCTCTGATATCCATGCTTTGTTATGTGTATAATAGTAATTAGCCAATTTCCAATATTTCTCAGGATACGCAAATCGAATTCTTAAATTTTCAAGTTCTTCTTTTGACAATGGCTTAATTTCCTGATACTTATTCAACATGTTTCTTCCGATCTCAAAATCCCAGTCATGTTTTTCTAAAATTTTTCGCATAAATTGATATAAATCAGCTATTTGTACATCATAATTCCAACCATCAAAATTAGTAACCACAATTTCCTTTCCCAATCTCTGTTCCAATATCCATACATTATGCTGATTGTAATCACCATGACAGACTTCTCCTCTGTCCAGTGCACTCGTTCTCAAATTTACATATTCCGAATTTTCCAATCTCTTTAAAGCTTCTTCTCCATTCTTCAAATAGACTCTAATACTATCCAAAAACTGCAATTCAAAATCATTTTTTTTCCGTTTTTTTGAAACAAATTTCCTGATTTTTCGAAGCTCTGCATTATGACGCTGAAATTCTATACTCAAAGGCTCTTTCACATAATGTGCCTGTATCGGCATTTGCATAACTTTATGTAAAGCTGCCATTGCCGCTATACCGGCATAAATATCATTTTCATTTCTGGTATCACATTCCCTTCCCTGATACCAGCGTTTCACTACATAGGGAATGTTCTCTTTATCCAGAGAAATATAACTACCTTCCTGATTTGCTAAAATTTCATCTACCAGAATTTCTCCTGATTGGGAAACAGCAGAAAGCAACTCTGCCTGATATTTCAATTTTTTCTGTGTCCCATAAAATTCCCTTATTAAAACCATACCTTCTTTTGTATCGCAGATTAATGCCCCCCTTCCGCGATATACAGCCGTCGCTTCTAAACCATACTGCTCTAAAACACTCAGGCCTTTGTCATACAATGGCTTTTCCCCCTTTTATTACCATATCTTCCTTTCATTGTATGCACAAAAGCCTAAGCTTAGAAGTAAGCAAAATTTAGTTATTCATGAAGCGAGAAAGCAGGTATTCTCTGGTATTTTTTTCAGGATTTTCCAGCACAGTTTTTAAACAGGACGAAAGCAATTCTCCTATTTTTTTTCCCGGTTCTACTCCCAGTTCAATAAAATCTTTTCCTGACACAGCCAGCATTTTTATAGAAATACACTCTTTATTCTCCATGATTTCTTTATAAAATTGTCCGCTTTTCTCCAAAAATTCCAGATTTTCTGTATCTGGATTTTCCTCCGCCAAAAGCTCTGCTCTATGAAGATTCAAAAGTACAGGAAATAAATCCGGCGTACATTGGCTTAAAACAATTCTCACTGCTTTTTTCGTACATTCCCAAGGACATGTATGCCAGAAAACCAACTCAGACACTTTATTTATGGTATCGTTGTCAAAACGCAATCTTCTTAAAATCTTTTTGGCTAAATCCTTGCTTTTTTCCGGTGTTTTTTCCATATTTGCAAAGAGAATGGCAAGTCGTTCTATTTTATCTGCATTTGTATAAGCAAAAGCTTTTAATATCTTCTCACCCATATCGGTTTCCATCATAGAGTCAAATTCAGGCAATACAATCCTGGTAATCCCCAATTCCCATGCAATTTTTAAATAATGAGGATTTTTAGATACCAAAAGTTTCAAAAGCTCTGTCTGAATACGCTCTGCACTGATATTTTTCAAAGTCGGGGCAAGAATTTTTGCTGCTTCCTCTGTCTGTTGTTCAATAGAAAAGCCCAACTGTGCAGAAAATCGCACTGCTCTTAAAATACGAAGGGCATCTTCTGTAAAACGTTCCTGCGGATTTCCCACACAACGCACTATTTTGTCCTGTAAGTCCTGTCTCCCTCCGAACACATCGACAAGGCCGACGGCATCATTATATGCCATTGCATTGATGGTAAAATCTCTGCGTTTTAAATCCTCCTCCAAGTTACCTGTAAAAATAACTTCCTTTGGATGACGGCTGTCCTCATATTCACCATCAATACGATAGGTTGTCACTTCAAATCCTTCTTTTTCAATAAGAACCGTTACCGTTCCATGCTGAAGCCCGGTATCTACTGTTCTCTTAAATATTTCTTTTACTTCTAAGGGCTTTGCAGAAGTGGTGATATCCCAGTCTGCCGGAGAACGAAAAAGGAGGCTGTCACGAACACAGCCTCCTACCGCATAAGCATCGTATCCATGTTCCTGCAAAGTCCTGATAATTGTCTGTACTTTCTTTGGAACTTCGATTTTCATAATTAGTATGCACGCCCCCAATAAACCATTTTCTTAGCTGGTTTGCCGCAGACAACACATTTGTCAGACAGAGTTTCCTGCTCAAATGGCATACATCTGGATGTTGCCTGAACATCATCTTTAATCTTGTCTTCACATTCTTTGCAGCCACACCACATTGCTTTTACAAAACCTGGTTTTTCTTCTACAATAGACTTAAATTCTTCATAATCTGTTGCTGTATAAGTATGAGCTTCTCTATGTGCTCTTGCTCTTTCCAGCATTTCCACCTGCATAGTATCCAGAATTTTCTGTACGTCTTCTGCAAGATTATCAAGAGATACTGTGATTTTTTCTCTTGTATCACGTCTTACTACAACTGCCTGATTTGCTTCTATATCTTTTGGTCCACATTCAATACGAACCGGAATACCTCGCATTTCCTGTTCTGCAAACTTAAATCCAGGACTCTTGTCTGTATCATCTGTTTTTACACGGATTCCTGCTGCCTTTAACTGTGCCTGCAGTTTGTAAGCATTATCCAGAACACCTTCTTTTTTCTGCTGAATCGGAATAACCACTGCCTGTACCGGAGCAATTCTAGGTGGCAGAACAAGTCCGCTGTTATCTCCGTGAACCATGATAATAGCACCGATTAAACGTGTAGTCATTCCCCATGATGTCTGATGAACATACTGAAGTTTGTTTTCCTTATCTGTATACTGAATACCAAATGCTTTGGCAAAACCATCACCAAAGTTATGGCTTGTTCCTGACTGTAACGCTTTTCCGTCATGCATTAAAGCTTCGATTGTATAAGTAGACTCTGCTCCTGCAAATTTTTCTTTATCTGTTTTCTTTCCTTTTACAACAGGCATTGCCAAAACCTGCTCACAGAAATCCGCATAGATGTTTAACATCTGAATCGTTCTTTCTTCTGCTTCTTCAGCTGTTGCGTGTGCAGTATGACCTTCCTGCCATAAGAATTCTCTGGAACGAAGGAATGGTCTTGTTGTCTTCTCCCAACGAACAACAGAACACCACTGGTTATATACCTTTGGTAAATCTCTGTGAGAATGGATTTCTTTTGCATAGAAATCACAGAATAAAGTTTCAGAAGTAGGACGCACACACAGTCTTTCCTGAAGAGGTTCCAGTCCTCCGTGTGTTACCCATGCAACTTCAGGAGCAAATCCTTCTACATGATCCTTTTCCTTTTGAAGAAGACTTTCCGGAATGAACATTGGCAAATATACATTTTCTACTCCTGTTTCTTTAAATCTTCTATCCAATTCATGCTGAATATTCTCCCAGATTGCATAGCCTGCAGGTTTAATTACCATACAGCCCTTTACACTTGTATAATCAATTAAATCTGCTTTTTTCACTACGTCTGTGTACCATTGTGCAAAATCTTCTTCCATAGAAGTAATTGCTTCTACCAGTTTTTTGTTATTTGCCATAACTGCTTTCTCCTTTAAATTTTTTATTTATTTTTATATTGCTATTGGTTGGATAGAGGTACGATATATTTTATATCTCATGTCCCGAAACTTTTATGAAACTACTGTTGTGAAAACATATCGGAATATTGATACATTTCAGCAAATTTGTTGAGTACGCTTTGAGACTATGGCTCAAAGTGAACGTAGACTGAGCGTGAATGTAGCAATATTCCCGATATTCCATTTTACGGTATAGTAACATAAAAAAAGGACATGCAACCCCTATCTCCTAGGGACCGATGTCTTCTACCCGGCGGTACCACCCTTATTAGCAGTCCAATCTTATTTATTTCTATCCGGACTACTCGCTTCCTTTGCTTTTTTAACGTCAAAGCCCACGTCCTGCTCATCACAGGCAACTCCAAGGCTGGTTCTGCGATTTCCCACAAAAGCCTCTCACCACACAGCTTTCTCTCTTTAGAGTTCCATTCGCATACTATTCCTTTTCTTCGTCATTTTACTTTTACTCATTCTATTGGAAATTTTTTCTTTTGTCAAGAGGTTCTGCCGGATTTATCTCAGCAAAACCTCTCTTATTCTATACCTCAATCTCTATTTTCCGGCCTGTTTTATTATACTGATAATACCGCACCCCGGCTGCATCCAACATTCTTTTTGATGCCTTTACCGCCGGCGAATCTGCATATTTATCACATTCATAAACAATCGTTTTAATTCCTGCCTGAATAATTGCTTTTGCACATTCATTACAGGGAAACAGGGACACATACAACTTTGCACCTTCTAAAGAGCCGCCACGATAATTCAAAATAGCATTTAATTCGCTATGTGTCACATAGAAATATTTTGTATCAAGTTCTTTACCTTCTCTGGCCCATGGGAATTCGTCATCAGAGCACCCCATTGGAAAACCATTGTAACCCATAGACAAAATTTTGTTGTCCTGGCTTACAATACAGGCTCCCACCTGAGAGTTCGGATCTTTGGAGCGCATTCCTGAAAGCTTTGCCACTCCCATAAAATATTCATCCCAGGAAATATATCCGTCTCTCTTTCCTGTCATATTTGTCACCTCTTATTTCGTTCCGAAAATACGGTCTCCGGCATCACCAAGTCCCGGCACAATATAACCATGGTCATTTAAGTGCTCATCTAAAGCTCCAATGTAGATATCCACATCAGGATGTGCTTCCTGTAATGCTTTTACACCTTCCGGTGCTGCAATAATACACATAAAGTGAATATTTTTCACACCTTTTTCTTTTAACATAGTAATTGCTGCTACCGCAGAACCACCTGTTGCCAACATAGGATCTGTAACAAATACTTCTCTTTCTCCGCAGTCAGCAGGAAGTTTACAATAATATTCTACCGGCTTTAAAGTTTCAGGATCTCTGTAAAGACCAATATGACCTATTTTTGCTGCAGGAACCATTGTCAGCATTCCCTCAACCATACCAAGACCTGCTCTTAAAATCGGCACAACTGCCATTTTCTTACCTGCTAATTCTTTTACTGTTGTCTTAGTAATAGGAGTTTCAATATCTACGTCCACAAGTTTTAAATTTCTGGTAGCTTCATAAGCCATAAACATTGCAACTTCGCTTACTAATTCACGAAATTCCTTTGAACTTGTTTCTTTTCTGCGAATGATACCGATTTTATGCTGAATTAATGGATGTTCCATAACCATTGTTTTTGCCATTTTTCTGTTCTCCTTTGTTCTCTGCCTATTCTTCTATTAAATCAATACGTTTCTGATGACGCTCTGCATGAGAAAATTCTGTATTTAAAAATGTATCTACAATCTTTACTGCAAGTCCCGGTCCTACAACTCTGCCTCCCATTGCTAAAACATTGGCATCATTGTGTTCTCTGGTAGCTTCTGCACAGAAACAATCTGTACAAAGCGCCGCACGAATACCTTTCATTTTATTTGCCGCAATGGAAATTCCGATTCCTGTGCCACAAATCAAGATACCCTTTTCACATTCTCCTGTCTGAATCGCTTTTCCTACCATTCTGGCATAAATAGGATAATCTACAGCCTCTGTACTGTTGCAGCCAAAATCTTTGTATGGAATATTTTTCTCTTCTAAATATTTAATAATTTCCTGCTTTAATTCGTAACCGCCATGGTCGCATCCTAATGCTATCATGCTTTACCTCCTTATAAATAAATAATATGATGTCCGGCAGCCTTTAACAAGCGATTCATAATTGCCTGTCCAATCTTTGGCGTATCAAATGCTTCAGAATAAATGCAATCTACATCTTCTTCATCAAACTCTCGTAAAATTCCAAAAAGATGTCTTGCAATTCCTTCTTCATCCTCTCTGGTGCCGATACTTTTTACAACATTTGCCTGATATAAGTCCTTTGTTTCATCCGTTGCAATAACTCCCACTTTTTTTCCTTCCTGATGCAGAGTTTCACAGATTTGATTAATATGTGCAGTTACATTACTTGTATTCCCCTGCACAATTACCAGTTGTGCTTTGGGTGCATAATGACGATATTTCATCCCTGGTGCCTTTGGCTTTACCTTTTCGTCTGAAATCAAAAGACCTTTATCCATACGGACAGTTCCTATCACCGCCTCTATCATATCCTGATTGATATAACCGGGACGAAGGATAACAGGAATATCCTCTGTAAAATCTATAATCGTAGATTCCAGTCCAATCCCCACATCTCCTCCGTCTACAATCATGTCAATTCTGCCACTTAAATCTTCTGCAACATGCTCTGCTTTTGTTGGGCTGGGTCTTCCTGATGTATTCGCACTTGGTGCGGCAATATATCCGCCTCCTGCTTTAATCAGAGCCAAAGCAACCGGATGATTTGGCATCCTTACAGCTACACTTTCCAGTCCCCCTGTAGTTTCATAAGGTACTTCAGCGCTTTTTTGAAAAATCATTGTCAGCGGTCCCGGCCAGAACTTTTCTGCAAGAATTTCTGCCTTTTCAGGAACCTGTCTGACAATCTTATCCAGGCTTTTCATGTCTGCAATATGTATAATCAAAGGATTGTCAGAAGGTCTTCCCTTCGCTGTATATATTTTCTCTGATGAACGGGCATTCAATCCATCACCACCCAGACCATATACGGTTTCGGTAGGAAACGCCACCAGTCCGCCGTTTTTTAGAATTTCTCCTGCTTCCTTCATAATCTGTAAATCAGGATATTCTTTTTCTACTTTGACTAATTTTGTATTCACTGTGCCTTCTTCCCTTTCAATTCTAATTTACATACGTTCTTATCATACCACATTACTCTTATTTATTTCTACTGTTTTTAGAAATTTTAAAATCCCATCACAAATAGCCTCTGCACACTTCTTTTGATATTCCTTAGTCTGCAAAAGCTCTGCTTCTTTTTTATTTGTGAGAAATCCTGTTTCTACAATATTCAATACACCTTCACTGCGTTTTAAAAGATAATAGGTACTGTTTGCTTTTTCTGTTCTGGGTTTTTCCACATGAAGTTGCGTATTTAATTCTTCCTGTATACATTTTGCGAGATTTGCACCTTCTAAAGAGTCCTTATAATAAAACACCTGCGGTCCACATACAGCTTCATCCTGATAACTGTTTTGATGAATACTCACGGTCAACAACGGTTTTTCTTCCTTTATCATAGCACATCGTTTTTGCATATCCTGTACTTTCTTATTTTTACTTCCCGCATCATATAAACCATTATCATCTTTTCTTATAAGAACTGTTCTATATCCCTTTTTTTCAAGTGCTTTCGCTAGTTCTTTTGCAATTTTCAAATTGATATCTTTTTCTTTCACTCCACCAATTCCTACTACTCCGGGATCAATTCCGCCATGCCCGCTGTCTATAAGAATAAGACCTTTCTCCCCTGTTATATTTTTTCCCGCCAGTATAGCTCCTTCTTTTGACAAAAGATAAACCGCACATAGCATACAAATTGTCATAAGTCCCTTTACCCATCTCTTTTTCATATACATCACCTTTTTTCCATTTGGTTCAATATATGCAAAAAATCTGTCTGCCACAACCAGCAAAATCTGTAAATTTATGTCCTTATTTTTTATTGACTGTCCTTCCTGATACCCCATTCTTCTAGTAATTGTTCCGCCAAAGTATCCTCTGTATCCCAGACAAAATGAGTTCAAATACTGCTCCCTGAACTTTCCTGAGGTGCATCCCTTTCTTTATTGGGTACACAGTTTATACTCAAATCATGATGTCCATATTTCCTATCCAAAATATCCGCAAACTCTCTTACGCTCTCATTCGTCCTGTTTCCGTGGTAGAGCCATTTGCTGAGGCATTTCCTCGCAAAGCTCCAGCTCCACATAATTCCCAATCTCTACCAGTCTATTATTTAATCCCGGCATTTATTTGAATGTCTCTTCCCGATAAATACTGTACTATATTCTCCAAAAAGATTTTACTGATGAAACGTTTCCCAATGAGTTCTCTTGTTGCTTTAAATGTTCTAACTAATTATGAAAAAGATGCAATTCTGAGAAAAACATATCGCAAGCTGCAGACATTATTACTATTGTCCGGCTCAAAAACACCATACCAGAGAAAGAACAAGAAATATCCACCCGCCTAGCGGGTGGTTTTTCAGTTTCGGGCATAGCCCTAATACT
>URHS01000046.1 GCA_900547685.1 uncultured Blautia sp.
CGAACCTTGAAATGACGGAGTCAGAGTCCGTTGCCTTACCGTTTGGCGATAGCCCATTGTTTTGTGTTGTGCCTCACAACAAAATGTATTATATATCATTGTTTTTAAAAATGCAAGTACTTTTTTAAATTTTTTTTATTTTTTTTAAAATTATTTTTTGAAGCATATTTTAAGGCTATTTTAAAATAGAATTCCTCTGCTTTTTTTTGAAATTTTACCTGAAACGGCATTGAAATGTTTTGATTACCTGCAAACCTCATAAATGATAAAGATTTGCAGGAATTTTTGACTTGATTAAAATATTACATCCTAGAAATGAATTCATCTAATGATTGAACTGTTAATGCTGTTTGCATCCAAGATTTAATTATTTCTATATCCTGCTGCTGATGCAAAACTTCCAAAAGGCTACTCGGCAACTGTCCCAGTCTGCTTAAAGTCATCTCAAGCATCTCCTTTGCCATTTTTAACTGTCCTTCTTCCTCTCCTTCTCTACGTTCATCCTCCAGCAATAATTCCAAAAGCATAAATCTCTCCTCCATTTCTCTACTATCCCTGATATGGGTGACCGATTTCTGCACTTGCCTTACATAGTCATCTTCAAAATCTTTCTGACTTTCTTTTAAGTCTGCATGTACAAATCTCAGAAAAGAAACCAGCTCTTTTGGTACATCTTCCACATTTTTCCCACGGGTATTTAAAAATACAATACAGCGTCCGTCTTTTAGGGAAACTTCTTCTGTTTCCTCACAGGCTGTACGAAAGGTATACCGATACTTCCCTTCACCAAAAGGATCAAAATCACAGAGAAAAATCACATAGCTGTCAGGAAGTTCTGCATATTCGCAGCCCTTAACTAAAAGATCCATATCCATGTGGCTTTGATAATAACGACTTCTGCGGCCAAGTGCCGGCTGCTTTAACACTTGCATTTCTACATTATAACGTGTATTGTTTTCATCCTTTGCATAAACATCTAAACGAACACCTTTATACTCTGGATGATACACAATACTTTTCTCTGTGCTGATTTCCACATGATCCACTTTAATGGGAAGAGCACGTTCCAAAAAGCCCTTGCAGTTTTCCTCATCTGACATGACTGCTGCAAACATAAAGTTATTTTTGATTGTAAGATTTTTTAATAATGTGTTCATACTTTTCCTCCATCGGCAGAGGAACTCTATAACATTCATTATAACAGGTGACGAAGAACTTTATCAATAACCCAATTTACAAAATCACTTTTCCATCCTCAATATGTACAATCACATCTGCCTGTCTTGCAATTTCCAAATCATGTGTCACCACAATTAAAGTCTGCCCGAACTGTTCCGAACACTGTTGCAATAAATCCAAAGTATCTTCTCCTGTCTTTTTATCCAGATTTCCCGTAGGTTCATCTGCAAAAATAATCTGAGGTCTTGCCAAAAGACAACGGGCAATAGCTGCTCTTTGCTGCTCTCCGCCTGAAAGTTCACAGGGATATTTTTTCAATTTATCCTCAAGTCTTAAAAGTCCGGTCACTTCTCCCAAAAATTGCTTATCTACCTTTCTTTGGTCTAATTTTAAAGGCATACAGATATTATTTAATACATTAAACTCATCTAAAAGATTAAACTGCTGAAATACAAATCCCATATACCTTCTGCGAAATACCGCCATTTTTTCATCGGAATACTGATAGAGATTTTCTCCATTTATAAATACTTCACCCTTTGTCGGTCGGTCAAGTCCACTTAAAGTATGTAAAAGTGTAGATTTTCCCGAACCACTCTTTCCTATAATAGCATAAAATAAACCCTTTTCCACTTCTAAGCTCACACCTCGAAGTGCAAGTACATCACCAGAAGATGTCTTGTATGTTTTATAAATATTTTTTGCAGATAAAATAGTTCCCATAGAAAATCCCCCTTTCATTATTGTTTTAGCTTTTCCATCAATGCTGTCTTTATTAAAATTCGATTGCACCAATAGAACAAAATTAAGAAAAAAGTTAAAATACTAACTGCGAATAAAATAATTTTTCCAAGACTGACTCCACATGTTTCTAGATAATAATAAGTGCTCGCCATCCCTTCTTTCAACGTATAATTATCTCCAAAATTTTCCACAACATATCTTACTTTCAGCCATTCCTTGATTACAAAATAACAACCATAAAAGAAAAATGCCAAAAACAAAGAGCAAATACCTGTAACTACTCCCTTTTTCAAAATTTCAACGCGCATTTGCTTTTTTGACATACCGATTGCCTGCAAAATTCCATACTTTCTACATTCATATCTGGCTGCAAGTGTAATCAAATTCCATAAAAGCAAGAACAAAGTAAACCCCATACAGCCTCCGCAGGCACATATAAAAAGTAAATTTTGCAGATGCGAAAGAACCTGTGCAGACACTTCTTCTCGATTATTATCCAAAGTTGTACCATAGTCTTTTGCAGTCTGAGCAACCAGATAATCTGTTGAAAGATACTTTGCGTTTACAGATGTATAAATCTCTGCATTGCTGTCGCCGTATCCATTCCCTCCTGTGTAGTGACTGCTGACCTCTGCGTCTTTGCTTTCTTCAAGTACCTTCTGCATAAAATTATCTGACACTAAAATGTTATAATGAGCCCCGTAGCTTCCGATATATCCTTTCCCGGCTCCTTCCCGAAGTTTTTGCTTAACAGGCTGTGTGGCAAGCTTCAAAGAATGTTCCGACGCAAGGCTTGGATTTTGAAAATCCTCTGAGTTTCTGTCATAGAACCTCAACTTCATGGTATCCCCTTTTTCTAAACCTATATCTTCATACACAGTACCGTCAAAAGTGATTTTTCCGTCATCTTCCATGATAAAAGTAACCAATGCTGTTTTCCCTTCTTCAAAAGCTTCCTCATCAAAGCCGGAAAGCTCCGTATCAAAATAGTCCTTCCAATACTCTTTTCGAATACCGATTACACGAACACCAATTCCCTGAGGAAAGCGCATATATTCCATTGTGTCATCTGCATTCTGGTGTTCCATAAGAATAGGCTGAGTTTTATTCTTATTCTCTTTACAAGCTAATGCCAAAGGCACTTTCTCCATGTTGTCAAAACTCAGCTCCCCTACCATTTCCCCGTAAGGTAAAACTTTGGTTACTCCCGGTAGCTCTTCCAATACTTTCACTTCTTCTTCGCTGATTGTTTTTTCTGCTGCTGTTATCCTATAAGAGCTTTCCTTTTCTGCCCATTTCTTTTCAAAAAACTCCGGTATACTCTCTATCATCATAAAAAATATAACTGATGCGAACATTCCTGCCAGCAAGGTAAGAGAAACTTTTTTCACACATCTGTAACGCCTTCCCATTACCCCAGACATGGTAATTTTTCCTGTTAACGGCTGCTTCATGGCAAAATAAAGTACCAACAAACGACAGAAAAAAATCGCTCCAAGCCAAAGAAGCGTTACAATAAAAAAGCCTAAAATCGGAATGGAAATTCGGAAATCTGTAAAACTGACATTTATAAATACCTTAAAAATCCCCCACAAACCTACGCTTCCAATTATTGTCCCTAAGCAAATACAGGGTACAACCATACACATCGTTTCATAAAACAAAAGTCCGATTAGTTGCTTTTTTGTGCCCCCAATACTGCGAAACAGTGCAATAGAACGAAGCTGTTCCTGCATCTGCACAAAGTAAACACAAGTAACTGCTAATACTGTGGTAAGTAAAATCAGTGCCAGATAAAGATAATAATCTGCCTTTTCTGATAAAGAGCTATATGCAAATGTGTTGCCTACAATCTTTAAATTCTCATTCTCTTTCTTCTCCAACGTGCTCCGAATACTGCCTGTCAAGATTTCCTGCTCTTCCTCAGAAGTAATAAAGTAATGATAATCAGGAACGGACTGTAATTTCTCCCCATCCTCTTTTACAATAAAAGCGGCGGGAAGATTGACGTTTTCCTCACAATTCCATAGATGGGAATATTGTTTCAATACACCGCAAAGAATAAACTCTGCCTCCACCCATGTTTCCATATCTTTCTGGAAATTAATTACGATTTGTTGATTAAGCTCGTAATCGTAACCTAACGCACTTAACAGACTGGCTTCTACAACGATTTCTCCTGATTTTTCCGGAAAACGCCCTTCCAAAAGTTCCAGATTTCCCATCTCAATCAAGGTATTATCTAATGTTCCAATGGTATCTGAACCTCCGATATTACCATAGGATAACAATGTTCCCACTTGCTTTGAAAGAGGATTTTCTTCTAAAAGTTCTTTGTCCTTTTCTGTACTATTATAAACTGCGGTTTTCCATGAACCATACGTATCCAACCTGTATTGAGCATTTGTTTCATTTAAACTGTCTGTAATTCCAAGCGTAATTACCGTAAACGCAAAGGAACAAAGAAGAATACTTCCAAGCAGAAAACTATTCCTCTTTGTTCCCTTTATCCGTTGTATTGCCAATGAAAATAACTCATTTTTCATATTTCAATGCCCCTCTCTGCTACTTTCTATATTAATTAAGATTATAACAAGAAAAGCTTACAGTTTTCTCTCATTTTCCCTTACGATTTTGTAAGGTTCTGTACCATAAATCATAGGAAGACTGACAAGAAAACAAGCCCCTTTTCCGGGAATATTTTTCACAGAGATACTTCCGTGATGGGATTTTATAATATCCTGTGCCATACTAAGTCCTATGCCATACCCTGCTTTCCTTGAGCTGCCACGACAAAAACGCTGAAAAAGAACCGGCATTTCTTCTTTTGAAATCCCATCTCCTTCATCACATACAGCAACCTTAATATGTCCTTCTTTTTCTTCTAAACGTATCTCAACTACTGTCCCTTTCTTTGTATGTTCTGCAGCGTTTTTTAAAAGATTTTCAAAAGCCTGCATAAGCCAGAAGCGATCTCCCAAATACTCCTTTGAAAGTTCTCCATGAACCTTAAAGCGTACCTTTCTCTTACCTGCAAGCATTTCCATTCGCTCAACACAAGAACATATCAGTCCTTTTAAATCCAGTTCCTCATAATCCATAAGCACCTTACCGGCAGCCAGTTGGCTGGATTTTAAAACTCTCTCAATTTCTTCTGTAAGACGAGTGACACATCTTTGTCCCTCTTTTAAATCCTCTTTTTCTTCCTCTGTTTTGGCATGGAAATCAACCAAATCAAGACGTATTTGTAAAGCTGTAACAGATGTTTTCATCTGATGTGCCATATTTTCGATAAAACTGTTTGTATAGATTTCTTTTTGATTTTTCTGATATATTTCATGGAGAAGCTGTTCCTCCAACTCCCGAACCTGATTAAGCAGATTAAAACAAACACCTTCCTCCAAGGACTTCTTATTCACCTGCTCCGGATAAAGAAGAAAATGACTGATATCTGCTTCTGCCTGTCTGATATTATCTTCCATTTTTCTGCTTTTTCTAAAGAAAAAAATTGCAGCAATGGTACTAATACACGTTATAATAAAACAAACTATTGTCAACATGGTTTTTGATACCTCTTGACCGGCACTGCCCAACGATACCCTACTCTACGTATAGTCGTAATGTAAGGAGCTTCTTCAAAAGTTCCCAACTTATCCCGTAAACGGCTAACATTTACATTTAATGTATTTTCCTCAACAAACTGAAAATCATTGTCCCACACATGGTAAAGCAAGTCCTTTCTGGTAATAGTATTCGGCCAGCTTTTCAATAACAATACGGCAATTTTCAGCTCCACAAAAGTAAGACATTAGAGAAAAATTACGTAACTGTCAGGAACTTCTGCGCCGCATCTTTCCATGCCACAAGACGGATATACCCTTATACATCAAAACGATTATATTTTTCATAACAATCCAAACAAAACAGCTTGCCACCCTGCAGACGAAGCATAGGTTCTGCTGTAATTTCCCCACAGCAGCTGCATGGCTCTGATTTAAAAATTCTTGCTGCTTCCGGGAGTTCAATTACAGTCTCTTTTACTTCAAATAGCTCTGCTGGTTTATGGCTTTGGAAGTACGCAAAAGAGTCTGCTCTGCTCATGCCTTCCGGTGTTGGTTTTAATACCAAACGCACAGATTTTCCATTTTTTCTATTGTAAAAAGAAAATGCCTGTTTTCCTCTTATGTGAAATAAAAGGTTTCCTTTTCCCACACTGCATCCTAAAATCACCTGAATAGCGTCAAGTCCACAGGCATCATTTTCTGCAATACAAACCAGTTCTTCATCTCCGGAAAGGCATCCCTTTTCATCTGCTTCTAACCCCAATAATTCAATGGCATATAATGCAGCCTGAAATCCAATGGTAAGACCTCCGCACTCATGACCATGAAAAGCAACGCATTTTTCCCATAATTCATTTCTCATTTTCTTCACCTTTCTACACACCAACTCATTGTCACAATGGTTGTGTTTGTCCTTTCTGTAATTCTTCCATTTTCACTTATGTCTGACAAATATTCCTGTATCTTTCCTCTCTGTTCCCATGTGATTTCGCCCTGCAGATTTGCTCTATCAATACACCATGCCAACATATCCTCCAGACTTTGGCTGATTTCCCACTTCTCATTACGATAAGAAATATAGGGAGAATATCCTTTTAGCCACAAATAAGAGAATATCATAGCAACAGAAGAGTCTACTTCTTTTTTATCTTTTTCTATTCCTGCTGCCTGAAATGCTCCATCAAGTACCTTATCGCTTCGCCTTGAAGGTCTTACTAAAAAGCACTTGTTTCTGGAGCAATTACACATTTTTTCTAACGTATAATAGTCTGCAATAGCAGGTGTCATGTGAGCAAATACCAAATCAAAATTTTTTAAAAACCCCATTTTTTCAATATCAATACTGCTCCAATCTGCATGAAAAAATGATACATTTTCCAGATGTTCCCTCTCTGCCAGCTCCTTTGCCGCTGTAATCATTTCTGATGATATATCTGTGCCTGTTACCTGTGCCCCTGTTTTTGCCAAAGCCAGACTGAAACGTCCTGCACCGCATCCGATGTCCAGAATACGAATGTGTTCATCTATCTGCATTTCTTCATAAATCTGTTTCAAAAAAGGATTTCCTTCAGGGTTGGGAATTGGTTTTTCTTTATATTGTTCCGCCTTCCTATCCCAAATCTTCGCCTGCAATTCGCCCTGTCCATTCTCCTTTTTACTCCACTCTTTTTCCAGCTGTTCTAAATCCATCTTATCACTCTTTTCCTTATATATCTGTCACTTGTGAGTCTACTAATACCATCTTCTGTCCACCTACAGATACTACCTCACCATGAATATGATAAACATCCCAGATAGCCTTTCGATTAAGAACTTCCGAATCTCCACTGGCATAAACCTGCCCGTCCTGCATTAGCAAAAATCTATCACAAAATCGAAGAGCTAAATTCAAATCATGGATTACAACGATAGCAGAAATCTTTGTTTCACGACAAATATCCCTTACAATCTGTAATACCTGATATTGATTTTGAAGGTCAAGGCTGCTGGTAGGCTCATCCAAAAGCAGTAACTTGGGCTCCTGTGCCAGAGCTCTTGCCAACATAACTTTCTGCCTCTCTCCTCCACTTAACTGGTTTAAAAAACGTCCTCTCATATCAGATACTTTCAATTTATCCATTGCTTCATGAACCATTTCATGATCTTTTTCCGTAACTCCCCACTTCATATAAGGTTTTCTTCCCAGCATTACCATATCATGAACTGTCATTTTCACATTAGGTACGCTCTGAGCTACAAAGGCAATTCGCTTTGCCATTTCCTTTGCTGACAACTTTAAAATTGCCTCATTATTCAGCATAATACTCCCTTGTCTGGGCGTTAAAATCTGATTAAAGCATTTCAGCATAGTACTCTTTCCGGCTCCATTGTTTCCCAAAATCGCCATAAACTGCCCTTCATCCAGAGTAAAACTAATATCTTTTAAAACCTCCGGTCCTCCCGGATAACCATATTGAAGATTTTCAACCTTTAACATGAACGGCTGCCTCCTTTAAACAATAAATATAAGAACAACGGTGCTCCAAGGAAGGAGGTAATCGCTCCAATCGGAAGAATAATCGGGCTTATAAGCGTTCTCGCAGCCAAATCCCCAAGAAGGAGCAAAACAGCTCCGGCCAGCATAGAACCTGGAATAAGATATACATGATTATTTCCCACTACCATTCGCACAATATGAGGTGCAACAAGACCAATAAAACTAATTAATCCAATATATGAAACAATCGTAGATGCAGTAAAACAGCATAAAATCATGTTAATAATAATCAATCTTCTTACATGAATTCCAAGACTGGTTGCCGTTTCATTTCCACTTAATAATGCGTTGAAGTCCCATCGATGAAGAATAAAATAAACTCCTGTAAGGAAAACAACTACCGCCATAAAACTAATCTCTTTCCAATCCGTGCTTCCCAAATCTCCGAAAGTCCAAAATACCAGCGCATTTAATTCCACTTCATCTGCAAAATATTGAAGAAGAGTAGTCGCTCCGGTAAACATAGAACTGATTGCCACACCGGCAAGTACCACAGACTCTGCTGAAATCTGGCAAAAACGAGACAGCCCAAAGATTACAATAGCAACTGCCATACTTCCTATAAAAGCGCAAATAGGAATAATAAAATTTCCATTTGCGGCGCTTCCGGCCCCCAAAACAATGATTGCAAAAGCAGCTCCAAATCCTGCTCCCTGAGATACTCCAAGGGTACTGGATGAAGCAAGAGGATTGTTTAAAATCGCCTGCAAAATGCACCCTGTCACCCCAAGTCCTGCGCCTGAAATTGCAGCCGTACATATACGAGGCAATCTTACATTTCGTACTACTACATTGATTTTATTATCAGATGCCTGTCCGAATATTCCCAATATAAGTTCCTTCAAAGGTGTGTCATAAGAGCCTGCCCACATAGAAAATAAAACAGTAAAAACCAACACTGCTGCTAAAATAATCAAAAAGAAAACACTTTTTCGCCGATTTTTTCGATATGCACCATCTATTCCACTATTCTCCAATTTGGACCTGTCTGAACTCATATCCATTCTCCTTTAATACATCATAAAATTTTTCTCCCAACAGTTTTTCAAAGATTTCATCTGCTTTTTCTGCCGGATTAATATCTGCAAATTTCTCAGGATACAGTACAGAACCTGCATAATATGTATCAGCCAGAGCCATATCTAAGTTTGAAGCACTGGAGCGGAAAGAAATCTGAGAATACACTTTTCCTTCCTGTACTGCCTTTAACTGATTATAGTAATCAGGATTTTCCGCATAATGCTGTTTAATCAATTCCATACCGTTAAAATCAACAAAAATCACATCAGGATTCCATGCAAGAATCTGTTCTAAATCAATATTAAAAGCTCCTGTCTGATCTGTTTCATTTGCCAGATTTTTAGCATAAATTGCAGAAAACGGTCCATAATTTGCTTCTGTTCCCTCAAATCCATGGTGCCCTTTAAAACTTACACCACCTACGTAAACGGTTTCCTTTTCTTCTTCCGGGATATCTTTTGTTCTGCTGTCCAAATCTTTTTTTGTATCCTCTAAATAAGAAATAAGCTCCTCCGCTCTATCCTCTTTCTGATAAACTTCTCCCATAATTTGGAAAGTTTCATATACATTTTCATCCATCATCTGATCACTTCCGGGAATCACAACAACAGGAATTCCTGTTTTTTCCTGCACGTCATCCGCATCACAATTTCCCAATGCAGACATCATAATCACATCAGGATCCGCTGTAATAATCTCTTCAATATAATGTTCCCCATTATTTCCTACCACGGGTAAATCCTTAAATTTATCAAAATTCACATAGTTATATGGTCTGGAAATACTCTGCTTCTGCTCATAATCCTCCACTCCTACAACCAAATCCTGTGCCTGCATATAACAGGTATAGCGAAGACTTGTAACATTCAGACATACGATACTATCAACTTCTTCTGGGATTTCTACCTCTCGATCCATGCTGTCCACAACGACTCTCTTCCCATCTTTTTCTTCTGGGCTCTGTGCCTCTTTCTTTGTATCTGTATCATTATTTTCTGCTTTCCCCTTATCGCTTCCGCATGCTGTCATTCCTACTGTCATACACGCCGCCAAAAGCAATGCCAAGAGCTTTGTTCGTTTCTTCATATCTATATATCCTCCTCTTTTTATTCCATCAAACTATGCCTAATGTGTTAGGCTGCACTTTATTTCGGCATTTTGATATTATTTTATCATATTCTATAAGTTACACAAGCCTCCGGGGGGGATAGTCATTTTATAAAAAGAAAAAAAATGTTGCATGAAATGATTTAATCTCTACATTCCATGCAACAGCTTTATTATTTTACAATTTTCACTTTGAAAAATCCTGTGTAATAACCACCCGGTTTCAAACTCACCAGATTATCCTGTTTCTCTAAATCTTCTATGACATCTTTTCTGGATGGAAGAGAACTCCACGGTTCAATACATACATAAGGGGCATCACTGGCAGGTTTATGCCAAATTCCCAGATATCCTAAATGATTGGTTTCCATCTCAATTCTTGCACTGCCTTTTTCTGACGCAAGCACCACTTTAGAAGGTGCGTCTTTTAAAATAATCGCATCATCATCAAACATATCATGATGCAAATATAATCTCCGGTTTTCCTCTAAAGGAAAAGCTTCATCTTTTCCGGTAACGAAGCAGTCCTCTGACATTCCCACTCGTTTCATATTCGCCCCTTTGGCGAATTCAAGAAAATAATCCTCAAAAGATAATTCCTTCTCTACAGGAACCTGAAAACCGGGATGTCCTCCGACACCAAAGTACATCACTTTTTTATCCTTATTAGACACACAGTAAGACACTTTAAATTCATTTTCAAACAACTCATATTTCACTTTAATCTCGAAGTGATACGGATACATCTGATAAGTTTCTTTACTGTCTGTTAAAGAAAAGACCATCTTCGTCTGTGTTTTTTCCTTTAACTTCAGCACAGAATTTCTTAGAAAACCATGTTTCGGCATCTCATAAGTTCTGCCTTTTAAAATATATTTTCCTTCTGTCAGACGTGCAATATAAGGAAATAAATTAGGAGCTGAGCCAGTCCAGTATTTTTCATCACCCTGCCACAAATATTCCTTACCTTCTGCATCTTTTATAGAGCGCATCTCAGCTCCTAAATCCTCTACAGAAACTTCTATTTTGTCATTTTTAATTGTGTAAATCATTAGTTTCTTCCTCCACTACATCTTCATTCATGCCAATCCTTGGCTTTGTATTTAAAATCCGCATAAATTCCTCACCTGTAATGGTTTCATTTTCATACAGATATTTTGCCAGCTCATGAAGCTTTGCAATATTATCTTCCAAAATTTTATATGCTTTATCATGTTGTTTCTTTACCAGTTCCACAACTTTTTTATCAATCAAAGTCTGTGTTTCAAAAGAACATGCCAGAGAACTGTCTCCTCCCAGATACTGATTTGACATACTTTCCATTGCAACCATATCGAACTCTTCACTCATACCAAAACGGCTAATCATGCCTCTGGCAATTTTCGTTGCCTGTTCAATATCATTCGAGGCCCCTGTAGTCACAGAATGGAAAATCAATTCTTCTGCTGCCCTTCCTCCTGTAAAAGTAGCAATTTTATTCTCTAACTCCTCTTTTGACATAAGGAAGTGTTCGCCTTCATCTACCTGCATGGTATAACCCAACGCACCGGAAGTTCTTGGAATAATTGTAATTTTATGCACAGGTGCAGAATTTGTCTGAAGTGCTGCCACAAGAGCATGTCCTACTTCATGATAAGATACAATAAGTTTTTCCTTTTCGGAAAGAACTCTGCTCTTCTTCTGATAACCGGCAATAACAACTTCTATACTTTCTTCCATATCTGCCTGTGTTGCAAACTTTCTTCTGTCACGGACAGCTCTAAGCGCTGCCTCATTTACAATGTTTGCCAGCTCCGCACCGGATGCACCGGATGCTGCTTTTGCAATTTCATGGAAATTCACATTATCTGCAATTTTAATCTTTCTGGCATGAACCTTTAAAATTTCCTCACGCCCTTTTAAATCCGGTAATTCCACCGGAATACGTCTGTCAAAACGTCCCGGACGAAGAAGCGCTGCATCAAGAGAGTCCGGTCTGTTTGTAGCAGCCAGAATAACAACACCCTTGGAACCATCAAATCCGTCCATCTCTGTAAGAAGCTGGTTTAAAGTCTGCTCACGTTCATCATTACCGCCCATTGCGCTTCCATCACGTTTCTTTCCGATGGTATCAATTTCGTCAATAAATACGATACACGGTGCTTTTTCATTTGCCTGCTTAAATAAATCTCTGACCTTTGCAGCACCCATACCTACAAACATCTCCACAAATTCAGAACCTGAAATCGAGAAGAAAGGTACACTTGCCTCTCCTGCTACTGCTTTTGCCAAAAGTGTTTTACCAGTACCCGGAGGTCCTACTAAAAGTGCACCTTTTGGCATAGACGCACCGATTTCCTTATATTTATCAGGATTGTGCAGATAATCAACAATTTCTGTAAGCAATTCTTTTGCCTCATCTTCACCGGCTACATCTGAAAATTTAATTCCTGTAGATGAATTCACATAAATTTTAGCATTACTCTTTCCAAAGGTCATTGCTCCGGCTCCTGCACCGCCGCCCATGTTCTTCATCATCTTACGCATGAGCCAGCTTCCCAAAAACCACATAAGTACAAACGGAAGTACCCAAGTGAGCAAAAGACTTACAAGAGGGTTCATTTTCGTAGGAATTTCCTCTGAAAAAACAACATCTGCCTTGTGTAATCTGTCTACTTCCTGCAAATCAGAAATACGACCTGTTTTATACACCTGTTCTTTATTATCTTTCCCTTTTTCCACATAATAAATAACATCTGACTCCAAAGTAACCTCTGAAATCTTGCCAGCTTCCAAATCATCTAAAAACTCATTATAATCTGCTTCCTTAATACTTCTTTCTGCAATGTAAGGAACTACAAAAGTATTCAGCAATACTAAGACCAAAAGTATTATTCCATAATAAAATAACACCGGTTTCTTAGGAGGCTGTGGTTTTTTCTTTTCTTCAATATCCATTTCTCTATCCTCCATTTTTACATTGTCTCCAATGTTTCAGGCTTTATCCTGTTATATAGACTATACTGCTTCCCGTATTATTATGCAATGAAGAAAAGATAGCAATTCTATAAAAAAAGAATAAAACTCTATTTGTCATCTCCTGTCAATCGAAGTACAGACTCCATCTCCTCAACATCCATATCCAAAAATGTTGCTAATTCCTCCACACTATACTTCACATCTTCATCTTCTGTAAGTTCTTTTACTTTCTTTTCTAAGTCCCTAACCTTTTCCACCAGAATATTATCTTCTTTTTTCTGTTGTGTCTGCTCCTCAATAAATAATTTCATGGTACTTTCAATTTCTTTAATAAGCCATTCATCTGGATTTTTCTGCCCTGAAAGATTCTCTAAAGCTGCCAAAAGTCCCATGTTCCCTTCCTGAAGTAAATCTCCAAAAAAGATATCTTCACAATTCAGCTTCTTCGCAGTTTTAACAATTTCATCCTGATATACACGGATTAGCCTTTCTGTACATTCCCGGCTTCCTGCTAAAAATGTTCTAAGGAGTTCCTCTTTTACTAACTCTTCCTCCGTTTTAAATCCCAAAAGATATTCTTCCAGAAATTCTTTTTCTTCTGAAGTAAGAGGAATTTCTGCTATCTCCTCTGCTGCTTCTTCCTGCACCACAACTTCCTGTGACTTCTCTGCGCCATCTACATGAATACCCTGTATTTCCAGAAAATCATAAACTTTCTGCAATTTATCCTGTGTAATGTTATCCCCTTCAAAAAATTTTTCTACTAATGATGCCTTTACTTTTTTACCATTGTTTAAAGCAAGTGTCTGTACTTCCTTTAATTTATTTTGAAATTCAATAATATCCATTCTACATTCTCCTGTCTTTATCTTATATGTAAAGTTTAGCACAAAGCAGACACTTACACCATAAATTTTGTATTAGCTTTCAAATAATGGTGTAGAATAATAGCGATCTCCGCTGTCCGGAAGCAATACTACAATAGTTTTTCCTGTATTTTCTTCACGCTTTGCCTGCTCAATCCCGGCATATAAAGCTGCACCGGAAGATATTCCCACTAAAATTCCTTCTTTATGTGCAAATAATTTTGCTGTTTCAAAAGATTTTTCTGCTGTAATTGGCATAATTTCATCGTAAACCTTTGTATTTAAAACAACAGGTACAAATCCTGCTCCAATTCCCTGAATTTTATGAGGACCTGCTATTCCCTCTGAAAGTACAGGAGAATCAGAAGGCTCCACTGCAACAATCTTTACAGAAGATTTCTTTTCTTTTAAATATTCTCCAACTCCTGTAATGGTTCCTCCTGTTCCTACACCTGCAACGAAAATATCCACATTTCCATCAGTATCTTCCCAGATTTCCGGTCCTGTAGAAATTCTATGCGCCTCCGGATTAGAAGGATTGTCAAATTGTCCTGCCAGAAAGCTTCCTGAAATCTGTTCTGCCAATTCCTTCGCTTTCTCAATAGCACCTGTCATGCCCTTAGCTCCTTCTGTGAGAACAATCTCTGCACCATAAGCTTTTAAAATATTTCTTCGCTCTACACTCATTGTCTCCGGCATAGTTAAAATCAATTTATATCCCCTAGATGCTGCAATAGACGCCAGTCCAATTCCCGTATTTCCTGAAGTCGGCTCAATAATGGTAGCTCCCGGTTTTAATCTTCCCTCCTGCTCTGCTGTAAAAATCATATTTTTCGCAATCCTGTCTTTTACACTTCCTGCCGGATTTAAGTATTCCAGCTTTACAAGGAGTTTAGCTTTTAAATCTAACATTTTTTCTATGTTTTCAACTTCCATAAGCGGTGTTTTTCCAATCAGTTCCTGCACATTTTTATATATTTTTTCACTCATATTTTTAATCCTCCTTTTATATCCGACTATTTTAATAGGGATTATATTCTACTTATGTAATCCTGTCAAGAAAAACTCTCTTTCTTATAATATAGGGGAGAAATCCCATAATGCTTTTTAAACAACTTGCTAAAATGATATGCATCGGAATAACCCACAGCAGCAGCAACTTCTTTTACCGGTTCTTCAGGACATGCCTCTAAAATTTCCTTTGCTTTTTCCATCCGAAGACCAATCAAATAATTAATAGGCGTATCTCCTGTTTCACTTTTAAAAATTTTGGCAATATAAAAAGAACTTAAATACATGTTTGCCGCAATTTGCTCTAAAGATATTTTCTCCTGATAATTTTCTTCCATATATTTCATAATCTGCTGTACAACATACTTTTTTCCGGTGGACTGAAAAATATACCCTTTTCCTTCAAATTCTTGTTTTTCCTCTTTCTGTTCTCTGATAATCAGGCATAAAACCTGCATTAAATATGCCTTCAGCATAAAATAACGCCCTGCACCGCATTCTCTTGCTTCCTTATTCATTGCATTACAAATCTGAAAAATATTCTTTTTCATTTTATCTGTCATTTTCATAATCTTTTGATTCCCCTTAAATAAAGGAAAATATCCGCTTTCACACCCTTTAAAAGAAACCTTGGAAAATCCAATATAACATTCTTTCAATCCTTCTTTTAAATATCCTGCTTTACTCCTGTGATACGTGCCGGGATTTAGTAAAATCAGATCTCCCTCATCTACTTCATAATCCTTGCCGTCAATATAAAACATTCCTTTTCCACCCATAATAACTGCAAACTCTATAAAATCATGGGCATGATAATTCTCTTCCTCTTCTGTTCTTGTTGAAATACAGGTAAACAAAAATTCTGGATTTAAGTCTCCTTCTGTAATATCATACATTTCTCTACACATACCCTGCCTCACTTTTCTCATCTATTTGTAACTATACAATATATTACATCTATTTCACAAGAAATTACATTCTACTTTTTTAAAAAAATTTTATAATAGAATTTATCTCCGATAAAGATAATGATTTTTAGCAGAAAGGAAGTATTGACTTATGACAAAAACACTTACAGAAGGAAATCCGGCCAAATTGATTTTTTTCTTCTCTCTCCCACTTATTATCGGAAATATATTCCAACAATTTTACAGTATGGCCGATACTTTGATTGTAGGACGTACAATTGGTGTAAATGCCCTTGCGGCTGTAGGCTGTACCGGAAGTATTACCTTTTTAATTCTTGGCTTTGTTCAAGGACTTACCTCCGGTCTGTCCATTATTACCTCTCAAAAATTCGGAGCCAAAAACGAAGATGATGTAAGAAAAAGTTTTGCAGCCAGTATTCTAATCAGCAGTGCTGTGGCAATTGTCACAACCATTCTGTCTGTGCTGTTGGCACGACCTTTGTTAGAACTTTTACAGACACCTGCTGAAATTATTGACGATGCCTGGGCATACCTTGTCATTATTTTTTTAGGTATTCCCGCAACTGTTTTATTCAATCTTTTATCCAATGCTGTTCGAGCATTAGGTGACAGCAAAACGCCTTTATATTTTCTCATTTTTGCCTGTTGCATAAATATTATACTTGATTTGGTATTTATACTGTATTTTCATCTGGGAGTTGCCGGAGCCGGCATTGCTACTATACTGTCTCAACTTCTATCCGGTATTTTATGTATTTTCTTTATCATGAAGAAAGTCCCTATTCTCTGGTTGAAAAAAACAGATTTTCAAATGCATTATGAAGTAATCACTTCCCATTTAAATATTGCCCTTCCAATGGCTTTTCAAATGTCAATTATCGCCATTGGTTCTCTGATGCTGCAATTTGCATTAAATGGTTTAGGTGCTGCTTCTGTAGCAGCTTACACTGCTTCACAGAAAATTGAAAGTATTGCAACTATGCCTCTGGGCTCCTTTGGAACAGCTATGGCAACTTATGCAGCTCAAAATTATGGCGCCGGGAAATTTTCCCGCATTCGAAAAGGTGTCTTTCAATGTATTTTAATGTCCGGCAGTTTCAGTATTTTTTCCGGTGCAATCAATGTAATTGCCGGAAGTCAGCTTACCAGCATTTTTGTAGGCTCACAAGAAACAGAAGTTCTTTCTCTTTCCCACACTTATCTGGTAATCAGCGGATGTTTTTACTTTGCTCTTGCATTATTATTTATCTACCGTTTTACCCTTCAGGGTTTAGGTAAAAGTTTCATACCTACCATCGCCGGTATAATGGAACTAATTATGCGTGCTGTAGGAGCACTCGTTTTAACCGGAGCTTTTGGCTTTGCCGGTGCTTGCGCCTCTAATCCATTGGCATGGATTGGAGCGTGCATTCCCCTAGCCTGTTCCTACTACAGAACTATGAAAAAATCAAAAAGATTTCCGACAGTGTAACTTTATACACTGCCGGAAACCTTTTCTGTTCTTTAATAAAACTTTTCTCTTATCCTTCAATTGCTATATATTTGTTTTCTTCCACCTGCTTTGGTACTTCTTTCGGCACAGTTAATCTCAAAATTCCATCCTCAAATTTCGCATGAATATCTTCTTGATGAATATTTTCACCAACGTAAAAGCTTCTGCTCATTGCACCTGCATAACGTTCTCTGCGAATATAATTACCCTGTTTATCTGTTTCATCTTTGTCTAAGCCTTTTGCAGCATTAATTGTCAAATATCCGTTTTCCAGTTTTGCTGTTACCTCATCTTTCTTAAAACCAGGCAAATCAATATCTAATTCGTAGGTATTTTCTGTCTCTCTTACATCTGTCTTCATAATGTTTTTTTCGTTTTTTCCATACAGAGGATTTTTTCTTCCAAAAAACTCTCTCTCAAATGGGAAGTCCATAAAATCATCAAATAAGTTTTCTCCAAAAATACTAGGCATCATCATAAGTCATATCTCCCTTCATATAAGACAATAGATTTTATTTTAGCACTTTGGAAAATCCAGAGTGTCGATTGCACGAACCAATGGATTGGGACTTTCTTTTTCCCTCTCTTTTGTTCTATTTGTAATATAACACTTATATCTAGCACTGTCAACCCTTGGCTGCTAATTTCACAGTTTTTTCACAATTGTGATAAAATCACTGAACTCCTCCCTTTCTTCTTGGTATAATAAATTAAATTATAATATCAGGTTCAAAAGTTACGGAAAAATCCGTAGGTATCTTTTGAATCTAAAATCAATTTATAAAATTCAGGAGGTTTACTATGGAAAGAAAAAAGCGAAAAGCTTTTGTCAACATGAATGATTGCGTTGCCTGTGGCTGCTGTATAAAAGTCTGTCCCAGAAATGCGATTGAAATTTGGAAAGGAATAATGGCAAAAGTTGATATTGCCAAATGTGTGGGATGTGGAAAATGTGCAAAAGAATGTCCCGCTTCTGTAATTGAAATCCAGGAGGTGGAATCATGAAAAAACATTGGTACGACTATCTTTGGATTGCATCTCTTACCTATCTGATATTAGGATTTTTCAATATTCTTTTTGCTTGGCTTGGACTGCTATGTTTCTTTATTCCCTTGATCATTTCTGTGGTAAAAGGAACAAAAGGATACTGTAATCGCTACTGTGGAAGAGGACAGCTCTTTAGTTTATTAGGTGGACGCTTTGGACTTTCTCGTAAAAAAGATATTCCTAAATGGATGAAAAGTAAAACATTCCGCTATGGATTTTTAATTTTCTTTTTCATCATGTTTTTTCAAATGCTTTGGAATACCTACCTGGTATTTTCCGGTACACAGAATTTAAAACAGGTTGTAACACTTTTATGGACATTTAAAGTGCCTTGGAACTGGGCATATCACGGCACACTTATTCACCCCGGAACAGCTCAATTTGCTTTCGGTTTTTATAGCGTTATGCTGACTTCTACTATTCTTGGTTTTATTACAATGCTCTTGTTCAAACCTAGAAGTTGGTGCGTTTATTGCCCCATGGGAACCATGACACAACTTATATGCAAAGCAAAAAATAAAACAACATCATAAAATTCAAAAATTTAATTAGGAGAAAATACAATGAAAATGAAAAGAATTATTCCTATTTTAGCTTCTACATTACTGCTTCTTGCAGGATGTAGTTCTAAAAACACCGAAAACAATGGATATCGCCAAATTGATATGGAGGAAGCTGAAAGAATAATAAAAGAAGAAAAAGAATATATTATTCTGGATGTACGAACTCCGGAAGAATATAAAGAAGGACATATTCCTCAGGCCATTAATGTTCCAAACGAAACTATCGGTACACAAAATGTCCCTGAACTTCCTGATAAAAATCAGCTCATTCTCGTTTATTGCCGCAGCGGAAATCGAAGCAAACAAGCTGCAGGGAAACTCAGTAAACTGGGATACGATAATATACTAGAATTTGGTGGAATTATTGATTGGAATGGTGAAATTGAGAAATAACAAAATAGAATTGATATTTGGAGTTGTCAGATTGAAGGCAACTCCATTTTTATTTTGCAAAAAACTTGAATTCTATGAAATAAAAAAACGATTGGAATAATCCAACCGTTTTTATTGTACCTTCAAAACTACATATATAAAACGAAACTTTCCAACTGCCGTTCGTGTATCTCTACACTCAGGTCAAGCCCTCGACCGATTAGTAGCAGTCAGCTCCATACATTGCTGCACTTCCACCTCTGCCCTATCTACCTCGTCGTCTTCAAGGGGTCTTACTTCTTTCGAATGGGATATCTCATCTTGAGGGGGGCTTCACGCTTAGATGCCTTCAGCGTTTATC
>URHS01000047.1 GCA_900547685.1 uncultured Blautia sp.
AATTCAAATTCAGAAGGTGTAAAGCTGTCTTCACTATATCCTACAAATTCTCCGTTTAACCAAACTGCCAATCCACTTTCTGCTCCATGAAAAGATACAAAAATTCTTTTGCCTTTCATTTTATCCGGAATTTCAAAATATTTTACATAGCTTGCCACAGGATTAAACTCCTCCGGAATTTCTCCCGGAACAATGTATTCTTTTCCTTCCCATGGATACTGCACGTTTGCATACTGAGGTACATCATATCCTTCCATCTGGATGTGTGCAGGCACACGAATATCGTCCCATGACTTACAGCAATATTCTTCTTTTTCAAATCCCTGTATAGTACTCCTATAATTTTTTGCATAATGGAATTTCCAAAGTCCGTTTAAACTGTATTTAAATTCTTCTTCCCCAATCTCCATATCATCTAAAGATTTATAATATTTATGACTGGAATGTGCATCTAAACGATTATCTTTGAAATATTCAGGATTTTTAACCTGATTATAATCAAATTTATTCATTTTGTTTCTTCCTTTCTCTCACTGATATACCTCTATTTTACCATTGATATTTCCCATATTGTATGATATGTTTAGCTAAATAATATAACATTTCGAAACAGGTGATAAAAATGCCCATTTACTTTAGAGACACTCCCGTAAACGAACCTTTTACCTTTAATTCTATAGGAAATCACTGGACACAGGAAGCCACTATTCGCCCTAAAGGCTATCCTCTCTATCATTATCTGCAAACAGAAAAAGGATTGGGAAATATTTCTATTCAAGGAAAACATTATACATTAAAAGAAGGCGAGGGCTTTCTAATTGCCCCTTTCATCAGTCATTCCTATTACGGAGAAACTGATGTATGGACCACCTGCTTTTTTACTTTTGCCGGAACACTGGAAAGCCATATTGGAAAAATTCTGGGCAGCAAACCCATTATCTTTGTTTCTAAAGAACAGGGAATACAGATTGAACAGATTATCAAAAACACCATAAAAAAATATGAGCATCCCCCTTTAGACGCAAAATCTCTATCGATTGACTGTTATCGTCTTCTCATGTTTTTTGCTGATGGTGTTTCTACCAAAAATTTTATCCATGAACCACTTTATCAAAGATATATAGCTCCTGTTTTAAAAGAAATCGAAAATAATTATGCCGAAGAACTTACCATTCAGGAACTAAGCAGCAAGGTTTATATTACACCACAATATCTCACTCGCCTCTTTCAGCGCTTTCTCGGTTGTTCCGCTTATGAATATCTCACAACCTGGAGGATGAATAAAGCAAAAGAATTTCTCCTGACTTTTCCTCATGCAGAGGTTCAGGAAATTGCCCGAAAAAGTGGTTTTACAGATTCCAGCCATTTCATTGCCATGTTTAAGAAAACTACAGGAATGACACCTTTAGAATTTCGTAAACTAAATTAAAAGAGATGAGAATACCACACATTTTTCCTGTGATATTCCCATCTCTTTTTATTCATTTTCCTGTATTACCTTCTCAATCCTTGATTTTACTTCTGTAGCAATCTCTACTGTTTTCATATCTTTATACTCTTCATAAAGCATAGGTTTCAAAATATGAACCTGAACAGTAACTCGCTTAATAGACTTTGTATCAAAGGATTTATAAGAGTCTATAAGCGCAACCGGCACAATAGGACATCTTGCCTTTGTGGCGCTTTTAAAACTTCCTCCTTTAAAATCATGTACATGATTAGGATCTTTTGTTCTGGTACCTTCTGGGAAAATCAGATAATTTCTGCCTTCCTTTACTTCTTTTGCCACCTGAAGGATAACCTGCATAGATTGTCTTACATCATCCCTGTCAATGGCATAAGCTTTCATACATGCAAATACCTGTTTTAAAAATGGTATATTCTGCACTTCCTTTTTCATAACTACAGAAAACGGTCTTGGGCATGCATACATAATTGCAAGCACATCAAACAGTCCCTGGTGATTAGGAAAAAACATAAAACCGTCTTCTTTTGGGATATTTTCCTGTCCATGTACATCAATGGTAATACGTCCGCCTTTAATTGCCCGACTGTCAATAAAACGCAGCATTTTATAACGTTCTTCTTCTGTGTACTTCTCTACATGCCGTGCATAATAACACAATTTAAACCACATAACCGGTACTAAGAGAATATTATATGCTACCATCAAAATTATTCTTTTCACTGCTCTCTCCGCTATTTTATTATTTCTTGAAATTTATTCTGAAGACTATTTTCATATTTTGGATTTTTTCTGATAAAAGTCTGATATGCTTTATCATAATCCTTATAAACATCATCCTTCATAAATTCGCTGTATTGTTTTCTGGAGTTTTCACTCATTTCCTCGTTTACATCTTTTGCAGGTACAACATAGTATTTTTTGTCTTTCTGTTTTACATAATAAAAAGACATTGCCGGTACTTCCAAAGTTTCCTTCTGTTTTTTCACCTGGTAATTATACCAAACATATACCAGTTCATATTTATCGAATTTACCTAAAGATTTTGCTTTTTTAAACTCCACCTTTTTTGCCTCGTGTGCTTTAAAATAATTCATATTATAGTCGATTTCCTTCTTAATCTCCTCCGCACACTTCTTATCCGGATTAACACCAAAACATTTTTTTACTGCCTTCTGATCTTGATTCTGATACGCACTGATTAATGATTTCACTGCTGATTCAGGGCTTTTGTGGCTTACTTTTGTGCCACATCCACCCAGCAGCAATATAAAAATCATAATCATACAAACTATAATCCCTTTTTTATTCTTCATACTCCCCATTCTCCTAATCGGCGAGGTTTTCTCCCTCTGTTTCCTCAGAAATTTCTTCCTCTTTCTCTCTTACTTTTGCAATACTTGCAACTGTAATGTCATCCTTTAAATCCATAAGTTTTACACCTGAGGTAATTCTGCCTAAAATTGAAATTCCTTCACATTCCAGACGAATAATAATTCCCTCTGTTGTAATCATCATAATTTCATTTTCACTATTTACTGCTTTTACACCGATTACATTACCTGTTTTTTCTGTAATCTTATAACATTTTACACCTTTTCCGCCTCGATTCTGGCGTGTAAATTCACTGATTGACGTTCTCTTTCCAAGTCCATTCTCTGATACAATTAACAGATAATCTCCCTGGCAGGTAAGCTGCATACCGATAACTTCATCTTCTTCCTGAAGATTAATGCCTCTTACTCCCATAGAAACTCTACCGGTACTTCTTACATCAGTTTCATTAAATCGAATACACTGTCCAAATTTTGTAACCAGAATAATATCTTTTTTGTTATCTGTGAATTTAACTTCAATCAGCTCATCATCTTCCCTTAAAGCAATGGCTGCAAGACCTGTTTTTCTTACATTTTCATAGTCTTCAATCGGTGTTTTTTTCACCAGACCGTTTTTGGTTGCCATAAACAGATAATTACCCTTCTTAAATTCGTTAATTGGAATTACAGCTGTGATTTTTTCTTCCGGCTGAAGCTGAAGCAGATTAATAATCGCCGTTCCCCTTGCTGTACGGCTTGCCTCTGGAATTTCATAAGCCTTAATTCTGTATACACGACCTGCACTGGTAAAGAACATGAGGTAGTGATGGGTAGTTGTCATTAAAAGTTCCTCAATATAATCGTCATCAATGGTAGACATACCCTTAATACCTTTTCCTCCTCGGTTCTGGCTGCGGAAGTTATCTACGGTCATTCTCTTTATGTATCCCAGTTTTGTCATAGCAATTACCGTATTTTCCTTCGGAATTAAATCTTCCATGGAAATATCAAATTCATCATATCCGATAGAAGTTCTTCTGTCATCGCCATATTTATCTGCAATGGCCAGAATTTCCTGTCTGATCACACGCAGAAGCAGATTTCTGTCTGAAAGAATCGCCTTTAATTCTCTAATCTTAATTTCTAACTCCTGGAATTCTTTTTCCAGACGTTCTCTTTCCATACCGGTAAGCTGATACAGACGCATATTTACAATTTCCTGAGCCTGTACTTCTGAGAAACCAAATGTCTCCATTAAAGTTTCCTTTGCTTCCTGTCTTGTTTTTGAACTTCTGATAATCTGGATTACCTGATCAATCACATCTAATGCCTTTAATAATCCTGATACAATATGAGCTCTGGCTTCTGCCTTATTTAAATCATATTGTGTTCTTCTTGTAACAACTTCTTCCTGATGTGCCAGATAATACTGTAGCATTTCCAGAAGGCTCATAACCTTAGGTGTATTACCCACTAATGCCAGCATAATAACACCAAAAGTGTCCTGCATCTGTGTATGCTTATATAAACGATTTAAAATAACATTTGCATTTGCATCACGTCTTAAAGTAATACAAATACGCATACCTTCCCTGTTAGAATGATCGCTGATATCTGTAATCCCATCAATTTTCTTGTCTCTTACCAGCTCTGCAATTTTTTCAATCAATCTTGCTTTATTGACCATATATGGCAATTCTGTAACAATAATCTGACTCTTTCCGTTTGGAAGCGTCTCAATATCTGTTACTGCTCTGACTCTGATTTTACCGCGTCCTGTACGGTATGCCTCCTCAATTCCCCTTGTTCCTAAAATCGTTGCTCCTGTAGGGAAATCCGGTCCTTTTACAATGGATAACAGTTCATCGATTGTGGTTTCTCTCTGTTCTTCAATCTGATTATCAATAATTTTAACAACTGCATTTACAATTTCTCTCAGATTGTGAGGAGGAATATTGGTTGCCATACCGACAGCAATACCTGATGTTCCGTTTACCAGAAGATTCGGATATCTGGACGGAAGAACCGTAGGTTCTTTTTCCGTTCCATCAAAGTTTGGCGCAAAATCAATGGTATTTTTATTGATATCCGCCAACATTTCCATGGAAATTTTACTTAAACGTGCCTCTGTATAACGCATGGCAGCAGCGCCGTCTCCATCCACAGAACCGAAGTTTCCATGCCCGTCTACTAAAGGATAACGGGTAGACCAGTCCTGTGCCATATTTACTAATGCACCATAAATAGAGCTGTCACCATGAGGATGATATTTACCCATGGTATCACCTACGATACGGGCACATTTTCTATGTGGCTTATCAGGCCCATTATTCAGCTCAATCATGGAGTAAAGAATTCTTCTTTGAACAGGCTTTAACCCATCTCTTACATCAGGAAGGGCACGTGAAGCAATTACGCTCATGGCATACTCAATATAAGACTCCTCCATCTTCTTCTGTAAGTCCACTTCCTGAATTTTATCAAATACATTTTCTTCCATTTAGCTTCTCCTTATCATGCAGGGTTATTAAATATCCAGATTTTTTGCATACTTGGCATTTTCTTCAATAAATTCCCTTCTTGGCTCTACTTTATCACCCATAAGCGTAGTAAATGTCAAATCCAGCTCAGATGTAGAGTCTTCATCCATCACAACACGCATAAGAATACGGCTTTCCGGGTCCATAGTTGTCTCCCAAAGCTGATCCGCATCCATTTCTCCAAGCCCTTTATAACGCTGAATATTACAGCCATCCATACCAATTTCAGCAAGGATATCAACCTGTTCCTGTTCTGTATACGCATAATGAATTTTTTTATTTTTCTCAATTTTGAATAATGGTGGCTTTGCAAGATATACATAACCCTGCTTAATCAATTCCGGCATAAAACGATAAAGGAATGTCAGCAGCAGTGTTGCAATATGAGCACCATCTACATCGGCATCTGTCATAATAATAATCTTATGATAGCGAAGTTTTGAAATATCAAAATCTTCATGAATTCCTGTTCCAAATGCAGTAATCATAGCTTTAATCTCTGCATTTGCATAAATTTTATCAAGACGAGCCTTCTCTACATTCAAAATCTTACCTCTAAGAGGCAGAATTGCCTGTGTTGCTCTGCTTCTGGCAGTCTTTGCTGAACCACCCGCAGAATCACCCTCTACAATATAGATTTCACACTTACTTGGATCTTTGTCCACGCAATCTGCTAATTTACCCGGCAAAGACATTCCCTCTAAAGCTGATTTTCTTCTTGTCAGCTCTCTTGCTTTTCTGGCCGCATCTCTTGCTCTTTGAGAAAGCAGAGATTTCTCAATAATAATTTTAGCCACAGCAGGATTTTGCTCTAAATAAATCTCCAACTGATTACTTACAACACTGTCAACAGCACCTCTTGCCTCGCTGTTACCCAATTTCTGCTTTGTCTGTCCTTCAAACTGAGGATCTTCAATTTTAACACTGATAATCGCAGTCAAACCTTCACGAATATCTTCTCCTGTAAGGTTTTGTTCGCTTTCCTTCAGAAGCTTATTCTTTCTTGCATATTCATTAAAGGTCTTTGTAAGGGCATTTCGAAATCCCACAATGTGAGTTCCACCTTCCGGTGTTGTAATATTGTTTACAAATCCATAAGTATTTTCTGTATAAGCGTCATTATGCTGCATGGCAACTTCTACCATAACACCGTCTTTATTACCTTCAAAGTAAAGAATCTCTTCATAAAGTGCTGTATTGCTCTTGTTCAGATATTGAACAAATTCTTTAATACCGCCTTCATAGTGGAAAGTTACTTCCTTCTCTTCTTCTTCACGTTTATCTCTTGCAATAATTCTTAAACCTTTTGTCAAAAAAGCAATTTCTCTGAAACGATGTTTCAATGTTCCAAAATCAAAAATTGTTTCTTCAAAAATTTCCGGATCCGGTAAAAACGTAACCATAGTTCCTGTTTTCTCCGGTTCACATTCTCCTACGATCTTCAGGCTATAAACAGTTTTTCCTCTCTCATATCTCTGTCTGTAAATCTTTCCTTCATGGAAAATTGTTACTTCAAGCCAAGTAGAAAGGGCATTTACTACCGATGCACCTACACCGTGAAGACCGCCGGATACCTTATATCCTCCGCCGCCGAATTTACCGCCTGCATGAAGAATTGTAAATACAACTTCAACAGCCGGAATACCTGCTTTCTGGTTAATTCCAACAGGAATTCCACGTCCATTATCAATAACTGTAATTGAATTATCCTCATTGATTGCTACATCAATGGTATCACAATAACCTGCCAAAGCTTCATCTACTGCATTATCTACGATTTCATAAACCAGATGATGAAGACCTCTTGAAGAAGTACTGCCGATATACATACCCGGTCTTTTTCTGACTGCTTCAAGTCCCTCCAAAATTTGAATCTGGTCTGCTCCGTACTCTGTTTTAATTTCTGTACTCATGCAATTCCTCCTGTTTTCCGGTAATTCCGGTAGTTGCTCAGTTTTCTGTGTTATATGTATTATGTAAACCTTTCACTCAGGAAGGACAAAATACATCTCCGTCTATTACTTTAAAAATTTTATTGATATGAAACCTTTTATCTATAAAATCATCTAGCCCTGTACAGGTTATCATCGTCTGCACATGACTGATGCTGTTCAAAAGATAATTTTGCCGATTGGAATCAAGTTCTGACAAAACATCATCTAAAAGCAAAACCGGCATATCCTTTATCACTTTCTTCACCATATAGATTTCCGAAAGTTTTAAAGACAGTGCAGCAGTTCTTTGCTGCCCCTGAGAGCCATATCTGCGAATATCAATCCCATTGACCTTCACACAGAAATCATCCCTGTGAGGTCCTACAGAAGTCTGCTTGAAACGGCAATCTTTTTCTCTGTTCTTAGAAAGCTCATGATAAAAATCTTCGCTTGCCACACTTGGCTCATATACAAGTTCTATTTTTTCACGATTTCCGGTGATACTGCTATGTATCTCCTCCATAATACCGTTTATCTCATCAATGAACCTACGGCGAGTCTCAATAATTTCCCTGCCATACTGCACAAACTGCTGATCCCATATTTCCAATGTATCTTTTAAAGAATCCTGAAAAGCAATATCCTTTAACAGTTTATTCCTTTGGTTCAGAATATGGTTATAGCTGGATAGATTGGATAAATAAAGCTTATCAAGTTGACATAACTCTAAATCCATGAAACGCCGCCTCTCTCCCGGACCATTTTTAATAATATTTAAGTCTTCCGGAGAGAAAAACACAATATTTAAAAGCCCAAACAATTCACTGGCTTTGCGGATGGGAATTCCGTCAATGGCAATTCCTTTTGGCTTACTCTTTTTTAAATGCATATCAATTTTACGGGATATACCGTCTTTATTGACAAACATACGGATATGCGCCTCATCCGCATCAAACTTTATCATATCTCTGTCCTTACTCCCTCTGTGGGATTTTGTTGTACTGCATAAATATGCAGCCTCCAGTATATTTGTTTTTCCCTGGGCATTGTCTCCGTAAAAAATATTGGTTCCTTTATCAAATTCTAAAGCCAATGTATCATAATTTCTATAATTTTTAAGTTCTATTGATTCGATATACATGTATACACCTATTTTACAATTTTAATTTCTTCTCCGTGAAAAGAAATCACATCACCATCATATAATTTACGGCCTCGTCTGGTATCAGGCTCTCCATTTACCAGAACTTCACCATCCTGAATAACATATTTGGCTTCAACACCGTCTTCCACCAAATTTGCGGCTTTTAATGCCTGACCTAATTTTATAAATTCATCTCTAAGCTTAATTACTTCCATTTGTTCTCCTTTTATCTACTGACAGCATTGAAGTTTACAGGCAAAATCAAATAAATATACTGCTGATTATCATCACGAATAAAGCATGGAGCTTTGGCATTCATAAGATAAATACTTACTTCTTCATCGTCAATTACCTTGAGGGCATCAATTAAAAACTTCGGATTAAAACCGATCATAATATCTTTTCCCTCTTTTTCGATATCAATATCTTCTTTCATGGAACCAATCTGAGAATCAATGCGAAGTTCCATCTGTCCATTTTGGATATTGATAATAATTGGTTTCTTATCCCCTTCTTTTACAAGAAGTGTAGCTCTGTCAATACAATCCAAAAATTCTTTTTTGTTAATTTTTACTTTTGTTTCATAATCACTGGAAAGCATCTGGTCGATTTTAAAATATTCTCCTTCAATTAAGCGGGAAACCACTTTTGTATCATCAAATTCAAATAAAATGTGATTTGCGGAAAGATAAATTTCAACCATATCTTCCAGTTCACCGGATAAAATTTTGCTGATTTCATTTAATGTTTTTCCCGGAACAACAACTTTGCGGTCTTCACAATTTTCCTTTAAAGCAATTTTTCTGATAGAAATACGATGTCCATCAAGAGAAATCACTCTCAACATGTTGTTTTCTATCTGGAAAAGTTCTCCTGTCATTAATTTATTATTCTCATTTACAGCAATGGAAAAAATTGTCTGACGAATAATTTCTTTTAAAGTAAACTGTGAAACCCGTATACAATCATTTTTTTCTATTAAAGGTAAATAGGAAAAGTCTTCACCTGATTTACCGGGAATGTTAAATTTCGCTTTTTCACAAGTAATTGTAGCGTTTAATTTTTCATCTGTTTCAATTGTGACATCATTATCCGGAAGCTTACGAACAATTTCTGAAAAGATTTTTGCATCCAAGGCAATAATACCTTTTTCAAGGACCAATCCCTGAACACGGGTTTCGATACCTAATTCCATATCATTGGATGTGAATTTTATATCATTTGTTGATGCATCTATTAAAATACATTCTAAAATAGGCATTGTTGTTTTACTTGGAACGGCTTTCATGACAATACTGACACTTTTTTGAAGTTCAGATTTTGGGCAAACTAATTTCATAGTGTGAATAACTTCCTTTCTGTGTGAAGTGGTTAAATAAAAATATAAAATAATAAAAAATTCGTAGTAACCGCCGTAGGGGCTGTGAATATGTGAATAACTCATCTAAGCCTAGAAAATACGGGCTTTAAGTGTATGGATAACTTTGTGGGTTAAGGTTGAAATTCAAGTGTAAGACCTGTTGATAAAAATGTGGGTTAAAAACCGCAAAAATATCAAAAAAGGTTTTCCACATGTAATTCACATAAAATACACCTAGTGATGTGGATAAAATTATTTTATTTTGATGGATTAATTTTTTTCTTTAAAATATCAATGATTTCCTGAGTAGGAGACGCATTTGGACCATTTAATTCTGCTTCAATCTTGTCAATTCCGTTCATAATTGTAGTATGATCTCTGCCTCCTAAGACTTTACCGATATTTTTTAAGGTTACTTCTGTCATATTGCGGCATAAATACATGACAATTTGTCTTGGAAATACAATTTTTGCATTTCGTTTATTACCGGTAAGATCAGATGGCTGCAAATCAAAATGCTCTGCAACTATTTCAATGATAAGTTCCGGTGTAATGATGCGCTTCTGATTAGGAGAAATTATATCTTTTAATACTTTTTCGGCTAAAGCCAGGTTAATTTCACTTTTCTCAAGGTTGGCATAAGCCATAATTTTATTGAGAGAACCTTCCAGCTCACGAATATTTGATTTTACGTTTTTGGCAATGTATTCAATTACTTCGTCATCAATTTTGTAACCATCCAGTTCTTCTTTTTTACGAAGAATGGCCATTCTGGTTTCATAATCAGGAGAAGAAATATCAACGATTAAGCCCCATTCAAAGCGAGAACGAAGGCGGTCTTCCAGAATTTCCATATCTTTTGGAGGTTTATCAGATGAAATAACAATCTGTTTCTTTGCTCCGTGAAGAGCATTAAAAGTATGGAAAAATTCTTCCTGTGTAGATTCTTTTCCTATAATAAACTGAATATCATCAATTAATAAAACATCAATGTTGCGGTATTTTTCACGAAACTTTGACATAGTGGTATTATTACCATTACGAATAGAGTCAATCAGTTCGTTTGTAAAATATTCACTTGTTACGTATAAAACTTTTGCATTTGGATTTTTCTGCAATACAAAATGTGCAATGGAATGCATTAAGTGAGTTTTTCCAAGACCTACACCACCGTAGATAAAAAGAGGATTGTAGGCTTCTCCCGGAGATTCGGCAACTGCCAAAGATGCAGCGTGTGCCATTTTGTTATTATTTCCTACAACAAAAGTATCAAATGTATAGCGTGGATTTAAGTTTGCTTTTTCAATATTTTCATTTAAACTTGCGGGAGCTGCCGCCGGAGGTTCTTTAAATTCTTCCTTAATATCTTCCGGAAGAACCAGAGAAATCTCAAAATCCTGTCCGATGGTCTCTGCAATAGAGACTTTTAAAGGGAGAAGGTATTTCTTATTAATATAATCTAATGCCATACTCCCGTTTGTAACAATAATTGTCACAACATTTCCCTCTACTTTATAAACCTCTAAAGGTTCAAGCCATGCATTGAAGGAAACATCAGACACATCATGTTCAATTTTTATCATATTTAAGATATCTGACCATTTTTCCTGTATAATGTGCATTTTCATTTCTCCTAATCAGTATTATATGCCGGTTTTCAAACACAAAAATATATGATTGACTGATTACCTCATTCAATCATAGGCAAAAAAAAGTATTATTATCTATATAATATAATAAAAAAGAAGTTTTATCAATGAGAAATTAAAAAACCGGTGTTTAGGGTAATGTTGGTATGTGGAAAACTTTTGCGTTTACATTATATATAGAAAGAACTGCTCAAAAAAAATAAAAAAAACAGGAAAAAATGGATATGTGTGGATGTGGATAGAAGTATGTGGAAAATGAGGATAGGATTTCATTAAAAAAGATGTGGAAAATGGGAATGTGAAAAATGTGTATAACGTAAAATACATAATCCACATGTCGAAAAACCTTGAAAAATAAGGATTTTTAAAAATATAAGGGAAAACAATGTGAATATATGGTAGGAGTTATCCACATGTTATCCACATTTTGTGGATAAACAGACAGAGATGAAAAAAATGTGAATAACTCTGTGTATAGAAAAATGGATAAATTTAGTTAATGAGAAAATGATATATTTTGATGTGGATATATTGTGGAAGTTATGTGGACAGTCAAAATAGGGGAAAAAACCGCAGAAAACATAAATAAGTGCTTGACGAAATAAGGGTTTCTGAATATAATTGAAATGATGTTTTCTATCATGCATAACTAGAAGTGACATCTAAATTAAATTGTTATCGGAAAGATGTCCATTAATATAAGGGAGGTGCCTTGAATATGAAAATGACATTTCAGCCTAAAAAAAGACAGCGTTCCAAAGTTCATGGATTTAGAGCTAGAATGAGCAGTGCTGGCGGAAGAAAAGTTTTAGCTGCCAGAAGAGCAAAAGGAAGAAAAAAATTATCAGCTTAAGACCGCAGACATGTGGTCTTTTCTTCTCTTTGCGATAAAGGATAGAGTATGAAGTATTCAGAATCATTAAAGAAGAACAACGATTTTCAACTGGTTTACAAAAAGGGAACATCTTATGCAAATCGTTATCTGGTTATGTATATAAAGGAAAACCAGTTGAATCGTAATAGAATTGGTATATCCGTAAGTAAAAAAGTCGGCAACAGTGTAGTAAGGCATCATTTGACACGTTTAATAAGAGAAAGCTACCGTTTGAACGAAGAAAAGTTTTGTTTTGGATATGATATTGTTGTAGTGGTAAGAGTGAATGGAAAAAATCAAAATTACCATTCTTTAGAGAGCGCCCTTCTGCACTTAGGAAGGCTGCACAAGGTTGTGAGAAGTAAAGAGAATGAAAAAAATACTAATAATATTGATTAAAGGTTATCAGAAGTATTTATCTCCTTTAAAAAGGACATGTTGTCCGTATATACCTACATGTTCTCAGTATGGATTAGAAGCAATTGAAAAATATGGTGCAGTAAAAGGAAGCCTTTTGGCCGCATGGAGAATATTAAGATGCAACCCTTTTTCTAAGGGGGGCTATGATCCTGTGCCGTGATTTATTAGGAGATAAAGGTCAAGAAGGAGGATTATTGTTTTGGGTGTGTTACTAACGAAGAGTACCATGCCGATTGTTAACTGGGTAGCAGAAGTGCTTGGCTGGCTGATGAACGGCATTTACAGCATTGGAGTGCATAACTTAGGTTTATGTATTATTATCTTTACTCTTGTCATTTATGCGTTTATGACTCCATTGCAGATTAAACAGCAGAAATTTGCAAAAATGAATGCAGTTATGGCTCCTGAATTGCAAAATATTCAGAAGAAATATAGAGGGAAAAAGGATCAGAATTCTCAGTTAAAAATGCAGGAAGAAACTATGGGAGTATACGAAAAATATGGTGTTTCTCCTACAGGAAGCTGCTTGCAGATGTTAATTCAGATGCCTATTTTCTTTGCTTTATATCAGGTTATTATTAAAATTCCGGGATATATCGGAGGAATTAAAGATGTGTTTGCGTCTGCAGTTTCTCATATTACAGATGTAAGTGGTTATTCAGATATTATTTTTCAGTTTGTTCAGAATAATGCAATTAAAAACAGTTATATTCCTATGTCAGGAAAATTAAGCAGTGATCATGTGGTGGACTTTTTATACAGTCTTTCTCCATCACAGTGGGATAAACTTGCAGATATTGATCAGTTTCAGGGATTTGCAGATATTTTAAATCAGACAGCAGATAAGCTGCATCCAATGCAGAATTTCTTAGGACTGAACATTGCAGATAACCCATGGGCTTTAATTCAGTCCGGTTGGTCTACACAGCATTATGTGTTAATTTTTGCAGCAGTTTTAATTCCTGTACTGGCATGGGCTACACAGGTTTTGAATATGAAGCTTGTTCAGACAGCATCTAATACAAGCAATGGTACACCATCTCAGATGGAAACAACAATGAAAACAATGAATACTTTTATGCCATTAATGACAGCATTTATCTGTTTCACATTCCCTGTAGGTATTGGTATTTATTGGATTATCGGTGCGGTTATCAGAAGTGTACAGCAGGTTGTTATTAACAGACATCTGAATAATATGGATATAGAAGAATTTATTCAGAAGAATAAAGCCAAAATGGATAAGAAAAAGGCAAAATTAGGTGTTACTTCTCAGAATATCAGTCAGCAGGCGAAGATGAATGTGCGTAATATTGAAGAGCCTAAGAGAAAGACAATTGCGGACAAGAGTAATTCTGTAAAGAATACAACAGCATATACAGCTGAAGTTCCAAAAACAAAGCCGGGCAGTTTGGCTTCAAAGGCAAATATGGTGGCACAATTTGATGCAAATAACAAAGGGAAAAAGAAATAGAAGGTAAGGGGGAAAAAAAATGGAATTCAGAGAGTTTTCTGCTAAAACAGTAGATGAAGCCATTACAAAGGCAAGTCTTGAATTTGAAGTATCCAGTGAAAACCTTGAAATTCAGATTGTTTCTGAGGGAAAAGCAGGATTTTTAGGTTTCGGTGCAAAGCCGGCAATTATTAAAGCGGCAAAAAAAGAAGTTCAAAAATCCTTACCGAAGGAACCAAAGAAAAAAGAAGTTGAAGAAGTTAAGGAAGAGGTAAAGCCGGTAAAAGAGGTTGAACCTGAAGTTGAAAAGGAAATTCAACAAGAAACAGAAATACCACATGAAGAAAAGAAAGTCGTTGTAAGAAGCGAAGAAGAAATTGCAAAAATGAAGGAAGAAGCAGAAAAGTTCTTAAGCGGAGTTTTCAAAGCCATGAATATGGAAGTGGAAATTAAGATGGAATATAAAGCTTCTGAGGGAAACCTTGATATTGAATTTATCGGAAATGATATGGGTATTCTTATTGGTAAAAGAGGACAAACTTTAGACTCTTTACAGTACCTTACCAGTCTGGTAGTGAATAAGGGAACACAGGGGTATGTTCGTGTAAAACTTGATACCGAAGATTACCGTAACAGAAGAAAAGAAACTCTGGAAAATTTGGCAAGAAGCATTGCTTATAAAGTAAGAAAAACAAGAAAAACAGTTTCTCTTGAGCCAATGAACCCTTATGAGAGAAGAATTATTCATTCTGCATTACAGGGAAATCGTTATGTAGAGACTTACAGCGAAGGAAATGAACCATATCGTCATGTAGTAGTAAAACTGAAAAATAGACAGTAAAACAGATTATTCTAGGTGAAAGCGTGAATAATAGGGGAATTCCCTGCGCTTTCCCCTGGAATTTCTTTTTATATAAAATAAAAAGTAAAAGAAGGGAGAAAATTATGGCAGATACAATTGCGGCTGTTGCAACTGCAATGACTGCATCGGGAATTGGAATTATTCGTATCAGTGGCCCTCAAAGCAGGGAAATTGTGGGTAAAATATATCGCTCTAAAGGTGGAAAAAAGAAAATTGAGAATGTTCCCTCACACACTATTCAGTATGGTTTTGTATGTGATGAGGATGAAGTAATAGATGAAGTTCTGGTAATGATCATGGATGCACCAAGAAGTTATACAGGAGAAAATACAGTAGAAATAGATTGTCATGGCGGTGTTCTTGCTATGAAAAGGGTGTTGGAAACTGTGATAAAATATGGAGCAAGACCGGCAGAACCAGGGGAATTTACAAAGCGTGCATTTTTAAATGGACGGATTGATTTATCTCAGGCAGAGGCGGTTATTGATGTAATAAATGCAAAAAATGAATATGCATTAAAGAGCTCTATAAGCCAGTTAAGAGGTAATATACAGAGAGTAATTAAGGAAATCAGACAAGGAATTATTTATCAAATAGCTTATATTGAGTCAGCTTTAGATGATCCGGAACATATCAGTATTGATGGATATGGAGATACTTTGAAGGAAGAAATAAGACTTTTAAAAGAGAAATTAGAAAGTCTTTTGAATACGGTAAGAGAAGGAAAACTCATGAAGGAAGGTATCAAAACGGTTATTGTAGGAAAGCCAAATGCAGGTAAGTCTTCTCTTTTGAATTTACTGGTGGGAGAAGAAAGAGCAATTGTAACAGATATTGCAGGAACTACCAGAGATATATTAGAAGAAACCATTGTGTTGCATGGAATTTCTCTTAGAATGATTGATACGGCAGGTATTCGTGATACAGATGATGTAGTGGAAAAAATAGGTGTAAAAAAGGCTGTAGAAAATGCAAAAGATGCAGATTTAATTCTCTATGTAGTGGATTCTTCTGTACCTTTAGATGAGAATGACAGAGAGATTATTGAGCTTTTAAAAGATAAAAAAGCCATTGTTATTTTGAATAAAATGGATTTGAAACAGCAGGTTACAGAAAGTGAATTAAAGGAAAAAACAAGTCATCCTGTAGTAGCTGTTTCAGCAAAGGAAGAAGAAGGAATAGAGCTTCTGGAAGCACAGATTAAAGAGATGTTTTTTGAAGGAAATTTATCTTTTAATGATGAAATTTACATTACGAATATGCGTCATAAGGCAGCACTTGAAGATGCAAAAAGAAGTCTGGAATTGGTAGAAAACAGTATTGAAATGCAGATGCCGGAGGATTTCTTTTCTATTGATTTGATGAATGCCTATGAAGTTCTGGGAAGTATTATTGGTGAGTCTGTAGGAGAGGATTTAGTAAATGAAATTTTCTCCAAGTTTTGCACAGGAAAATAGAAAAATGTGGATAACTTCTTAAAAAACAGAAAGAAATGTAGAAAGGAAATCCAAAATGAGCGTACTAACAGAAAATTATGATGTAGCTATTGTAGGAGCTGGACATGCAGGATGTGAAGCTGCTCTTGCCTGTGCCAGACTTGGTTTGGAAACTATTATGTTTACCGTAAGTGTAGACAGCATTGCCTTGATGCCTTGTAATCCTAATATTGGAGGAAGTTCCAAAGGTCATTTGGTAAAAGAAATTGATGCATTAGGCGGAGAAATGGGTAAAAATATTGATAAAACTTTTATTCAGTCCAAAATGCTGAATGTGTCTAAAGGGCCGGCAGTGCATTCTCTTCGTGCCCAGGCGGATAAACAGGAATATACAAGAGAAATGAGAAAAACTCTGGAAAATACAGAGCATCTTACTATTCGTCAGGCTGAAGTTACAGAAATTATGGCAGAAGATGGAACAGTAAAAGGTGTAAAAACTTATTCCGGAGCAGAATATCACACAAAGGCGGTTGTTTTGTGTACCGGAACTTATTTAAAAGCCAGATGTATTTACGGTGATATCAGCAATGAAACAGGACCAAATGGACTGCAGGCAGCGAATTACCTTACAGAATCTTTAAAAAATCTTGGAATTGAGATGTATCGTTTTAAAACAGGGACACCGGCACGTATTGATAAGAGAAGCATTGATTTTTCAAAGATGGAAGAGCAGTTTGGCGATGAAAGAGTTGTTCCATTTTCCTTCTCTACAAATCCAGAAGACGTGCAGATTGATCAGATATCCTGTTGGCTGACTTATACAAATGAAAAGACACATGAGATTATCAGAAATAACTTAGATAGATCTCCTTTATATTCGGGAATGATTGAGGGAACAGGTCCTCGTTATTGTCCCTCTATTGAAGATAAGGTAGTAAAATTTGCAGATAAAAATCGCCATCAGGTATTTATTGAACCGGAAGGACTGTCTACAAATGAGATGTATGTAGGAGGAATGTCCAGTTCTTTACCGGAGGATGTACAGTATGAAATGTATCATTCTGTGCCGGGATTAGAAAATGCAAAAATCGTGAGAAATGCTTATGCCATAGAGTATGATTGTATTGATGCAAGACAGTTATATCCTACTTTGGAATTTAAAAATATAAAGGGATTATTCTCCGGTGGACAGTTTAACGGAAGCTCAGGATATGAGGAAGCAGCAGCACAGGGACTTGTAGCCGGTATTAATGCAGCAATGGAAATTCTAGGTCGAGAACAGTTGATTTTAGACCGTTCAGAGTCCTATATTGGAGTATTAATTGATGATTTAGTTACAAAAGAAAACCGTGAACCTTACCGTATGATGACAAGTCGTGCAGAATATCGTCTGTTATTAAGACAGGATAATGCGGATCTTAGACTGAGAGAAAAAGGATATCAGGTAGGATTGGTTACACAGGATCAGTATGATTATATTCAGTGGAAAAAGGAAAAAATAGAAGAAGAAACCCAGCGTATGGAGCATGTACACGTAGGGGCTGTGAAAGAAGTACAGGAGTTGTTGGAACAGTATGGAAGTACCCCTTTGAAAAATGGAATTTCTCTGGGTGATTTAATTAGAAGACCGGAATTATCTTATGATATTGTAGCTCCTTTAGATAAAAAACGTCCTGAATTGCCTTATGATGTAAGGGAACAAATTAATATTAATATTAAATATGATGGATATATCAGACGTCAGTTAAAGCAGGTAGAAGGCTTTAAAAAGCTGGAAAATAAAAAGCTTCCAAAGGATATTGATTACGATGCAATTAGTGGACTTCGCATTGAAGCAAAACAAAAATTAAATGCATATCGTCCGATTTCCATAGGGCAGGCATCCAGAATCGCAGGAGTTTCTCCGGCTGATATTTCTGTTTTACTGGTCTATATGGAGTCTTACCGCAGAGGAAAATAGAGGAGAGAAAAGGCATGAATTACGATTTAACTATTCTGGAAGAAGGCTGTAGTGAGTATGGAATACAGCTGAATGAAGAACAAAAAAAGCAGTTTGTGCAGTATTATGAACTTTTGGTTGAGTGGAATAAAGTAATGAATTTAACGGGAATTACGGACTTCGAGGAGGTTCTTTTAAAGCACTTTGTGGATAGTCTTTCTATTGTAAAAGGGTTGGATATGACTAAAATTTCCACTTGTATTGATGTGGGAACCGGCGCCGGATTTCCGGGAATTCCTCTTAAAATAGCATTTCCTCATCTTAAGATTACGTTGCTTGATTCTTTAAATAAGCGGCTGAATTTCTTAAATGAAGTAATAGAACAACTGGGACTTACCGGTATTCAAACAGTTCATGGAAGAGCAGAAGATGCAGCCAGAAAAGAGGAACACAGAGAAAAATATGACCTGAGTGTATCAAGAGCAGTATCACGTCTGGCATCTTTAAGTGAGTATTGTATGCCTTATGTAAGAGAAGGAGGATATTTTGTATCCTACAAGTCCGGAAAGGCAGCAGAAGAGGTTTTAGAGGCTAAGAAAGCCATTTCTGTTTTGGGTGGAAAGTTAGAAAAGGAAGTGGATTTTAAGCTGTATCAGACAGATATGGACAGAACATTGGTGATTATTAAAAAGGTAAAAGGAACGCCAAAGAAGTATCCAAGAAAAGCAGGAACTCCAACAAAGGAGCCAATTTTATAGAACGATTGAAAAGGGACTGTCGGGAAATAGGTAGTCCCAAACAGAGGCAGGTGTGATTTATGCGAATCACACCTGCCTCTGAAACTTTTACATAAAAAGAGAAAAAAGATGGCTAACGACAACCATCTTCCCTCCGTTACATGTTATAATGTAACTATGCTAAACAATAAATATTATAACGATTTTTTCGAAATTGGGCAACAGAAAATTAACTTCAGTTTCTTCGAATTGAGTTTACCTGACGACGATCCAGTCTATACCCTGAAAAAAGTGATGGAGGAATTAGATTTTTCTGGCTTGTT
>URHS01000048.1 GCA_900547685.1 uncultured Blautia sp.
TGGTCAGAAAGATTCAGTTGATTGTCAACATGTATGTGGTTTTGAAGATACGATATATCTTCTAAAAAATATAATCCTCCTTAGCTCAGTCGGTAGAGCATGCGGCTGTTAACCGCAGTGTCGTTGGTTCGAGTCCAACAGGGGGAGCTTTTTTATTTTCAAATTTAAGTAGATAAGCATAATTGTTTTCAATTTTGAGAATGATTGTGCTTTTTTATTTGTTCTTTTCTATAAAATTTATAAAAGTATAGCTACCAGCATATATTAGTAAGGAGTGCATTTTATTGTGCCGGATTTTGGCATATTATAAAAGATTACAAAAAAGGACATGAGTCCTTTTTTGAGGGTATAAGATACTATATAATGAAAATATATTAGTGTAGTGGAAAGATAATAAAGAAAGGGACGAAAACAATGAGCAAGCAGAGAGTATATTTGATTGTATTGGACAGTTTTGGAATTGGACATGCACCCGATGCGGCTGATTTTGGAGATGAAGGTGCAAATACACTTTATACAATTACACATTCAGGTGAATATGATACACCGAATATGAAAAAGTTGGGGCTTTCTTGTATAGACGGTGTTGATTATCTGGAAAAAGTGGACAACGTAGTTGGCAGCTATGGAAGAATGCAGGAAGCGTCAAGAGGAAAGGATACCACTATCGGACACTGGGAAATTGCAGGCATTGTGTCTGAAAAGGCTTTACCTACTTATCCGAATGGATTTCCGAAAGCAGTTTTGGATGAGTTTTCAAAGAGAACAGGCAGAGAAGTCCTTTGTAATAAACCGTATTCAGGAACAGATGTTATTAGAGATTATGGAGAAGAGCATGTTCGTACAGGGAAACTGATTGTTTATACATCAGCAGATAGTGTCTTCCAAATTGCAGCTCATGAAGATGTTGTTCCGGTAGAAGAACTTTACAGATATTGTGAAATTGCCAGAGAAATTTTAGTAGGAGAGCATGGAGTAGGACGGGTGATTGCCAGACCGTTTGTGGGAGAAACGCCAAATTTCCAAAGGACTACCAATAGACATGATTTTTCTCTTTTGCCTCCAAGAGACACCATGTTGGATGTATTGCAAAAAGAAGGGTACGACACTTACGGAGTAGGGAAAATCTATGATATTTTTGCCGGAAAAGGTATTGCCCGTAGTCAGCGAATTCAAGGAAATGTGGATGGAATGGAAAAGACTATACAGCTTCAGGACGAGGACTTTGATGGTTTATGTTTTGTGAATTTGGTGGATTTTGATATGCTTTATGGTCACAGAAATGACATTGAAGGATATGCTAAGGCAGCAACCGTTTTTGACAAACAGTTAGGAACTTTTATGGATAGAATGCAGCCACAGGATATTTTAATGATTACAGCAGATCATGGTTGCGATCCGGGCTTTAAGGGAACAGATCATTCCAGAGAATGCGTTCCGCTTTTAGTTTATGGTGAAAGAGTTAAAGAAGGGGTGAATTTGGGGACACGTAAAACTTTTTCTGATATTGCGGCAACAATATTAGATATTTTTGGAATTGATTGCAGACTGGATGGAACCAGCTTTAAAGAAGAAATCTTAAAATAGGAGATGAAAAATATGGATAATCTTAAATTGCTGGAAGAAGCAAAAAAAGCCAGATTAAAAGCCTATACTCCTTATTCTAACTTTAAGGTAGGCGCAGCGCTTTTAACAAAAAGCGGAAAGGTTTATCTAGGCTGTAATATTGAGAATGCCACTTATACACCTACAATTTGTGCGGAAAGAACTGCTTTTTTCAAGGCTGTTTCAGAGGGAGAAAGAGAATTTGAAAAAATAGCTATTGTAGGTGCAAAAGATGGAAAAGACGCAAATGAGATGTGTGCGCCTTGTGGTGTGTGCAGACAGGTGATGATGGAATTCTGTAATCCCAAGGAATTTCAAGTTATTCTTGCTGACGGAGAAAATACCTGCAGAGTAATGAATTTAGAGGAGCTTCTGCCTTGTGGTTTTAGCTCAGCTAATTTGAAATAAAACAAAAAGGAGGAAAAAACGTGGAATATGTAATTGAAATGAACCATATTACGAAGCAGTTTGGTGAATTTAAAGCCAATGATGATATTACACTGCGCGTAAAAAAAGGTGAAATCCACGCACTGCTGGGTGAAAACGGAGCCGGTAAATCTACACTTATGAGTGTTCTTTTTGGTTTGTATCAGCCGGAAGCAGGTCAGATTAAAATTAATGGAAAAGAAGTAAAGATTAACAATCCAAATGATGCCAATGCTTTAGGAATTGGAATGGTACATCAACATTTTAAGCTGGTTCATAATTTTACCGTATTGGAGAGTATTGTTTTAGGGCGGGAAACAACAAAAGGCGGAGTTTTGAAACTGGATGATGCCCGTAAGAAAATTATGGAATTAAGTGAACGATACAAATTTAAAATTGATCCGGATGCATATATTTCTGATATTACTGTAGGTATGCAGCAACGTGTGGAAATTTTGAAGATGCTGTACTGTGATAATGATATTTTGATTTTTGATGAGCCTACTGCCGTTTTGACACCTCAGGAAATTTCAGAGCTTATGAAAGTCATGAAGCAGTTGGTGGAGGAAGGAAAATCTATTATCTTTATCACACATAAATTGAATGAAATTAAAGAAGTTGCAAATCGATGCAGCGTACTTAGAAAAGGAAAGTATATTGGAACCATTGATGTTGCAGAAACTTCCAAGGAAGCCATGTCAGAAATGATGGTGGGAAGAAAAGTCAATTTTATTATCGATAAAGAAGAAGTTACTCCAGGTGATGCTATCTTGGAAGTAAAAAATATGACAATTAAATCAAAACATCATGGTAAAGAAGCAGTAAAGAACGTATCTTTTACTGTTCGCAAAGGCGAAATTGTTACTATTGCGGGTATTGACGGTAACGGACAATCTGAGTTGGTATATGGTATTACAGGAATGATGCCTATTGATGAAGGACAGATTTTCCTAAAAGGAAAAGATATTACTCATGAAAGTATTCGTAAGAAATGTCTGGATGGTATGGCTCATATTCCGGAGGACAGACATAAGGACGGTTTGGTTTTAGATTACGATCTTCAGCAAAATCTGGTGCTTCAGAGTTATTTTACAAAGCGTTTTCAAAATCACGGATTTTTAAAATTCGATGCAATTCGTAATTATGCGGAAGAATTGATTAAAAAGTTTGATATTCGTTCCGGACAGGGTGCAAACAGTATTGTAAGAGGAATGTCCGGTGGTAATCAGCAGAAAGCGATTATTGCCAGAGAACTGGATAGAAATCCTGATATTGTTATTGCAGTGCAGCCGGTTCGAGGATTAGATGTAGGCGCCATTGAGTATATTCATAAACAGTTAATTGCACAGAGAGATGCAGGAAAAGCAGTACTTCTTGTATCTTTAGAACTGGACGAAGTAATGAACGTAAGTGATAGAATACTTGTAATGTACGAAGGGGAAATCGTTGCAGATGTGGATCCAAAGAAGGTTACAACGGAAGAACTGGGATTATACATGGCAGGAGCGAAAAGGAGTGTGAATAATGAAGAATAAGAAAAGAAATATTTTTCAAGGAGAAGGTATGGCAAGCTTTTGCTCATCCATTCTTGCGATTATTTGTGGTCTGCTCTTTGGACTTATTATTTTACTCTCCAGTAATCCAAGCCAGGCGTATGGCGGCTTTATGATGATTTTGCAAGGCGGCTTTACAGACGGTATTCAGGGAATCGGACAGATGCTTTATTATGCAACTCCGATTATTATGACCGGTCTGTCTGTTGGATTTGCGTTTCAGACGGGATTGTTTAATATCGGAGCACCGGGACAGTTTACAGTTGGTGCTTATGTGGCAATTTTAATTGGTGTAAAATGTACCTTCCTTCCGGCAGGAGTACACTGCTTTGTAGCTATTGCAGGAGCCGCTTTAGCAGGAGCATTGTGGGGTATGATTCCAGGTTTATTAAAAGCATTTCGAAATGTAAACGAAGTAATTGCTTCCATTATGATGAACTATATTGGAATGTATCTGGTAAATATGTTAATTCAAAGAACCATTTATGACCAGGTAAAGAATCAGTCTATGGCGGTTGCATCTACTGCAAATTTGCCAAAAGCCGGTTTGGACAAAATCTTCCCAAATTCAGATATTAACGTGGGAATTCTTATTGTTATTGCGTTTGTTATTTTAATATATGTGATTTTAAATCGTACTACTTTTGGCTATGAATTAAAAGCATGTGGTAAAAACCCAAATGCAAGTAAATATGCAGGTATTAATGCAAAAAGAAACATTGTATTATCTATGGTAATTGCAGGAGCATTGGCAGGTATCGGCGGCGCACTTTTATATCTTGCAGACTCAGGAAAATATCTTCAGGTATTGGATATTATTGCACCGGAAGGATTTTCAGGAATTTCTGTAGCATTACTTGGTATGTCAAATCCAATTGGTATCCTATTTGCAGGATTGTTTATCGGACACCTTACTGTGGGCGGTTACAATATGCAGCTGTTTGATTTTGCACCGGAAGTTATTGATATGATTATTGCAGCAATTATTTACTGTGGGGCATTATCTCTGTTATTTAGAGGTATTATTCATAAGATTCAATTCAGAAAAAGTAAAAAACACACAGATAAAGCAAATAGCAATCTGAAGAAGGAGGAGTAGGATTATGGATATTGTATATTTTATTATGCAGCAGACAATGTTTTTTGCTATTCCGCTTCTGATTGTAGCTATTGGCGGTATGTATTCTGAGCGAAGCGGTGTAATTAACATTGCATTAGAAGGTATTATGGTAATCGGAGCTTTTGCAGGTGTTCTTTTTATCAATATGACACAGGTAAATTTAAGCGGTCAGGGACTTTTGCTTATTGCAATTGTGATTGCAGGTGTTACTGGTGGAATTTTTTCTCTGCTTCATGCATTTGCATCTATTAATATGAAAGCAGATCAGACAATCAGTGGTACTGCACTGAATATGTTTGCTCCTGCGTTTGCAATTTTTGCAGCAAGAACTATTCAGGGAGTTCAGCAAATTCAGTTTACAGATACTTTCCAGATTGATAAGGTACCTGTACTGGGAGATATTCCTGTGATTGGACCGCTGTTTTTCCAAAATTGTTATATTACAACTTATATTGGAATTTTAATTTTCCTTGTAGCAGCATTTGTAATTAAGAAGACAAGATTTGGATTAAGACTTCGGGCTTGTGGTGAACATCCGGGAGCAGCGGATTCCGTAGGTGTAAATGTTTATAAAATCAGATACTCAGGTGTTATTATTTCCGGTATTCTTGCAGGAATTGGTGGTTTAGTTTTCGTTATACCAACTTCTACAAACTTTAATGCCAGTGTTGCAGGATATGGATTTTTGGCATTGGCAGTGTTGATTTTTGGACAGTGGAGAAGTAACAAGATTTTTCTGGCAGCATTTTTCTTTGGAATTATGAAGACTTTGGCAAGCGCATATTCTGCTATTCCTGTTTTAAAGGATTTGCCAATTCCAAATGAAGTTTATAAAATGATCCCTTATATTGCAACTTTGGTAGTTCTGGCATTCTTCTCTAAGAATTCACAGGCTCCGAAAGCAGAAGGTATTCCTTACGATAAAGGAAGCAGATAAAGGAGGCAATTGCTATGAGAATGTATGATTTAATCATGAAGAAAAGAAATGGGGAAGCTCTGACAAAAGAAGAAATTCAATACATGATTACAGAATATGTAGATGGGAAAATTCCGGATTATCAGATGTCTGCATTTTTGATGGCAGTTTATTTTAAAGGAATGGATGAGGAAGAAACTTTGGCAATGACACAAGCAGTGGCACATTCCGGTGATATGGTGGATTTGTCCGGTATTGAAGGAATGAAAATAGACAAGCATTCCACCGGTGGTGTAGGAGATAAGACGACATTGGTTATTGCTCCGATTGTAGCTTCCTGTGGAGTAAAAGTAGCTAAGATGTCAGGACGAGGATTAGGTCATACCGGTGGGACTGTAGATAAAATGGAAGCAATTCCGGGAATGCGTACTTCCTTAGACAGAGAAGAATTCTTTGACGTAGTAAATAAAACAGGACTTTCTGTAATTGGGCAGTCAGGAAATCTGGCGCCGGCGGACAAGAAATTGTATGCCCTCAGAGATGTGACAGCGACAGTAGACAGTATTCCGTTAATTGCAGTGTCAATTATGAGTAAGAAACTGGCGGCAGGTAATGACGGTATTCTCTTGGATGTGAAAACAGGAAGCGGAGCTTTTATGAAGACAGTGGAGGATTCCATTGCACTGGCAAAGGAAATGGTAGCTATTGGGGAAAATGCAGGAAAGAAAATGGCAGCTTTAATTACCAATATGGATATTCCTTTAGGCCATAATATTGGAAACAGCCTTGAAGTCATTGAGGCAGTAGAAACTTTAAAAGGGAAAGGTCCTGCAGATTTAACAGAAGTTTGTCTGCAATTGGCTTCTAACATGCTTTATCTTGCAGGTAAAGGCACAGAGGCAGAGTGTAGAGCTTTGGCTGAGAATGCAGTAAAAAGCGGTGCAGCCCTGGAACGTCTGGTGGCTATGGTAGAAGCTCAGGGCGGTGATTCTGAAGTTATCTTAAATCCTGATAAATTTGAGAAAGCACCTTATGTCTATGAAGTAAAAGCAGATAAGGATGGATATATTACTCACATTGATGCAGAGGGATGTGGAATTGCATCTGCCATGTTAGGTGCCGGCAGAGAGACCAAGGAAAGTGAAATTGACTATACTGCGGGCATTATTTTACATAAGAAGACCGGAGAAAAAGTAAATAAGGGAGATGTTCTTGCTGCATTATATACATCTAAAGAAGAATTATTTGAAGCGGCGGCAGAAAAGTATAGGAAATCCATTTTCATAGAACCGGAAGCACCAAAGAAGGAACCTCTGGTTTATGCCAGAGTTACTCCAAAAGGAATAGAAAAATATTAAGATAAGGAGGAATTATATGAACACAAGCGAAATTTTGAGTCATGTAGATCACACACTTCTGAAAGCTTTTGCAACATGGGAAGATATTCAGAAACTGTGTGAGGAAGCTATGGAGTATCATACAGCTTCTGTGTGTGTACCGCCAAGCTATATTAAAAGAATTCATGACACTTATGGAGAAAAAATTAATATTTGTACAGTAGTGGGATTTCCTTTAGGTTACAGTACTACAAAAGCAAAAGTTGCAGAAACTGTGCAGGCTATTGAAGACGGAGCATCGGAAGTGGATATGGTAATCAATATTTCAGATGTTAAGAATGGTGACTTTGAGAAGGTTACAGAAGAAATCAGAAGTCTGAAGCAGGCAGCAGGCAACAAAATTTTAAAAGTTATTATCGAAGCTTGTTATTTGACAGAGGAAGAAAAAATTGCTATGTGCAAAGCTGTTACAGAGGCAGGTGCAGATTATATTAAAACATCTACCGGATTTGGAACAGGTGGAGCTACAATGGAAGATATTCTGCTGTTTAAGAAGTTTATTGGACCACACGTAAAGATGAAAGCAGCAGGCGGAGTTAAAAGTGTGGAAGATATGGAGGCCTTTCTGGAAGCAGGATGTGACAGAATTGGTACAAGTTCAGCAATTTCCCTGATTAAAGGGCAAAATGTAAAAGGTTATTAGTAGGAGGAAAAATCATGAAGAAAAAACTGATTAGCTTAGTGTTAGCAGGAGTAATGTTATTAGGAATGGCAGGATGTGCAGAAAAACCAGGTGCATCTGAAGAAGGGAAGACAGAGGATAAGGGTGGAAAATATGAACTGGCGTTAATTACAGACGTTGGAACAATCGATGACAAATCCTTTAACCAGGGTTCTTGGGAAGGTTTGAAAAAATATGCAGATGAGAATAATATTACTTCTAAATATTATAAACCTTCAGAAAAATCAGATAAAGCTTGTTTAACAGCTATTGACCTTGCTGTAAAAGGTGGAGCAAAAGTTATTGTAACACCGGGATTTTTATTTGAAAGACCAATTTTTGAAGCTCAGACAAAATATCCGGATACAAAATTTGTTATTATTGATGCCGCTCCTGTAGAAGGCAAAGATAAAGCACCGGAAATTAAAGAAAATGTACTTTCTATTTTCTACGCAGAAGAACAGGCTGGATATTTAGCAGGGTATGCAGCAGTAGAAGAAGGCTATAGACAGTTAGGATTTATGGGTGGTATTTCTGTACCGGCAGTTGTTCGCTTTGGTTATGGCTTTGTTCAGGGAGCAGATGCAGCAGCAAAAGATTTAGGTCTTGCACAGGGTGACATCAATATCAAATATACTTATGTAGGAAACTTTGATGCATCTCCTGAAAACCAGGCAAAAGCAGCAGCATGGTACAGCGAAGGAACAGAATGTATTTTTGCATGCGGAGGTGGAGTTGGTAACTCTGTTATGAAGGCAGCTGAAGGTGCAGGTAAAAAAGTTATTGGTGTAGACGTTGACCAGTCTGTAGAATCTGAAACAGTTATTACTTCTGCAATGAAAACATTAAGTGACTCTGTTTACAATGCAGTGGCATCTGTTTATGACGGAACATTTGAAGGCGGAAAATCTATTACATTAGGTGCAGCAGATAATGGTATTCAGTTACCTATGGGAACATCTAAATTTGAGAAATTCACACAGGCAAAATATGATGAGATTTATGCAGCATTAAAAGATGGCTCTATTCAGGTTGCAAACGATACTGTAGCAGATGATGCAAGTAAACTTCCTGTTGAAGTTGTAACAGTTGAGTCTATTAAATAATTAAGAAATTATAATCCGTATAAGCATCTTCACATTATGTTGAAAGGTGCTTATACTATTTTAGTAGGAAAACAGCTGTCAGAAAGGAGTAGGCAATGGAAAATGAAAAAATAATACAACTTCCCAAGGTGGAACTTCACTGCCATTTAGATGGTTCACTGCCAATGGAAATTATACGTGAGCTTTTAGGCAGAGATGTAAAGAAAGAAGAACTTCAGGTTCGTGATGATTGTAGAAATCTTGCAGAATATTTAGAAAAATTTGATTTGCCTCTGTCCTGTATGCAGACAGAAACAGGATTAAAACGTGCTTCAAAAGCTTTTTTAAAAAGTTTAAAACAGGACAATATTCAATATGCAGAAGTTCGTTTTGCACCTCTTTTATCTGTGAATGAAAGCTTGGATTCTACAAGAGTGATACAGTCTGTTTTGGAAGGTCTTGAAGAGGCAAAAAAAGAATGTGGAATTTATTATAATGTAATTGCCTGTGCTATGCGTCATCATTCGGAGGAAGACAATTTAAAGATGATGAAAGCAGCCAGAAACTTTTTAGGTGATGGAATTTGTGCCGTAGATTTGGCAGGAAATGAAGCTGCATTTCCTATGGAGAATTTCATGGAACTATTTCAGGAAGCTAAAAAATTGGGGCTGCCTTTTACCATTCATGCAGGAGAGTGCGGAAGGGTAGAAAATGTTATAGAAGCGGTAAAATGTGGTGCATCTAGAATCGGTCACGGAATCGCTTTAAGAGGACATGCTGACGCCATAGCAATGTGTAGGGAGAAAGGAATTGGAATTGAAATGTGTCCAATCAGTAATCTTCAGACAAAGGCAGTTTCAGATAAAGCAGAATATCCTATGAGGGAGTTTCTTGATGCAGGATTATGTGTTACCATAAATACAGACAACAGAACAGTAAGTAATTCCAGTATACAAAAAGAAATGGAGTTTGTGCAGAAGAATTATGGAATTACAGACGAAGAACTTATATGTATGACTGAAAATGCAATCCATGCAGCGTTTGCAAAAGATGAAGTGAAGGCAGAGCTTGTAAGAAGACTGAAAGAGGTATAAAAATGCGGAACAAATATTTGTATAGTGTATTACCATTTTTGAAAGAATGTAAAAGGGAAACACAGCAACAGTTTGAGGAATATTTTGAAACAGCTCCTGCATGGCTTATGGATTCTTTTCAAATTGAAGAAATGGAAAAGGGGCAAATATTTGTACGGGAAGGCACTTCTATTGATACGATATATTTTGTAGGCAGAGGAACGATTAAGGCAACCGATTACAGGATTTATGGGATTACCTATGACTTTATGAGCTTTGATTGCGTACATGCATTAGGCGGAATGGAAATTATTATGGATTTAGATGCTTATATGACTACACTTGAAACAGTAACACCATGTACGATTGTTAAGATTTCAAAGGCAAAATATGAAAAATGGTTGTTAACAGATTTGCGTGTTTTAAAGTTAGAAGCAAAGCTTACAGGAAAATCATTGCTGGAGGATGGAAGAAAGAGCAGGGCTTACTTATTTCTGCAGGGAGCGGATCGTCTGGCAATGCTGCTTACAGAAAGGTATGAACTGTATGCAAGAAATGGTGTATTGCGTGTACGGGGAGGAAGACAGGGGCTTTCTGATACCACAGGACTTTGTGTAAAGACCATTAATCGTTCTGTGAAAAAATTTTTAGAGGAAGGCCTTGTGAGTAAAGAAGGAAATCAGCTTCTTGTTTCCCATGAACAGTACAAGAAGCTAAAAGAATTAATAGCGGCAATTATAGACATTGAGTGAAAGAAGGGAGAATTATTATGAGCGCAGTATATGAAAAATTAATGACATGTTTGGAGAGTATTCAGAAAAAAGTGAATTTTAAACCGGAGGTGGCTTTGATTTTAGGTTCTGGTCTGGGCGATTATGCGGATGAAATTAATGTGGTACAGACTCTTGATTATACAGAGATTGAAGGATTTCCAACTTCTACTGTGGCAGGACATAAGGGACGTTTTGTCTTTGGATATGTAGAGAAAACTCCTGTTGTAATTATGCAGGGACGTGTGCATTATTATGAGGGATATGCGATGTCAGATGTTGTTCTTCCTACCAGACTTATGGCTCTTTTAGGAGCAAAAAAATTAATTTTAACTAATGCGGCAGGAGGCGTAAATTTTGAGTTTAGGCCGGGTGATTTTATGATGATTACAGATCATATTACAACAGCTGTGCCAAGTCCTTTGATTGGACAAAATTTAGATGAGCTGGGTGTAAGATTTCCTGATATGAGCGAAGTATATAGCAAGAGAATACAGGAAATTATTAAAACTGCGGCAAAAGATTTGGATATTGATATGAAAGAGGGCGTTTATGCACAATTTACAGGACCAAATTATGAAACTCCGGCAGAAATTCGTATGGCAAGAGTCTGGGGAGCAGATGCAGTGGGAATGAGTACAGCTTGTGAAGCTATGGCAGCACGTCATATTGGAATGGAAATCGGTGGAATTTCCTGTATTACAAATCTGGCAGCAGGAATGTCTAAAGAAGAATTAAATCATAAAGAAGTGCAGGAAACAGCAGATAGAGTTGCAGTACAGTTTAAGAAATTGATTACAGAGATTATTACAAAACTGAATTAATCGGTATTATCGTTATAAAACGTGCGTTGTGAAATAGCAGGAAAAAATTACGGAAACGATTTGTAAAAAGTACAGTAAAAGATAAAAATGGATAGAGACTATTTGTACAGAAATTGATGTTTTGACATTTATTTTTTTGTATAAATAGTCTTTTTTTGAGTTGTAATACTGAAAATTAACATAATAGATTTCGTTAAGTTTTGTATTTTTTGTTAATTTAAAAAGAATAACTGATTTGACAGTCATTAGTTTCTGTGTTAGGATATGCGATAATTTAGCAAGGTAGAGAGATAAAAAGCTAAAGCGATTATAGGTTTTAAGGAGGACAAAGAAATGAAGAAAAGAATTGCACTGATTTTGGCAGGAACAATGTTAATGTCATTTGTGTTATCTGCATGTGGAGATGATAAGACCGCATCGGAGAATGATGCAAAAAAGGAAGACACGGTTGATACATCTTCAGATGAAAATAAGAAAACGACATTTACTGTGGGGTTTGATGCGGAGTATCCGCCTTATGGCTATATGGATGAGAATGGAGAGTATACAGGATTTGATTTAGAGTTGGCTGAGGCAGTATGTGAACTTGAAGACTGGGAACTGGTGAAGAAGCCAATTAATTGGGATGCGAAAGATATGGAATTGAATTCCGGTTCTATTGATTGTATTTGGAATGGATTTACCATGAATGGCAGAGAAGATGATTATACATTTTCCATTTCTTATGTAGATAACAGCCAGGTGATTGTAACAGCAGAAAATTCCGGTATCAATACACTGGAAGATCTGGCAGGGAAAACTGTAGGAGTGCAGGCGGCAAGTGCAGCTTTAGAATTATTACAAAGTGATGAAAAAGATGGACAGAAAGCGCTGGCAGATACTTTTGGAGCTCTTAATGAATTTGCAGATTATAATACTGCTTTTACTGAATTAGAGGCGGGAGCATTGGATGCGCTTGCCATTGATATTGGAGTTGCCAATTACCAGATTAAGTCAAGGGGTGAAGGTTATAAAATTTTAGAAAAAACACTGAATACAGAACAATATGCAATCGCATTTAAAAAGGGTAATCAGGAATTAAGAGATGTTGTTAATGCAGACCTTAAAAAACTTACAGAAGATGGAACAGTAGCGAAGTTGGCTGAAAAATATGAAATTTCAGATATGGTGACATTGCGATGAGTATTGATGTAATGTTAAAACAATTGACAATGGGATTTGGGCAGACCTGCCTGATTTTCTTTTTGACACTGCTGTTTGCTCTGCCTCTTGGCATGGCGGTGTATTTTGGCAGAGTCAGTAAAATAAGGTTAATCAGCTGGAGTGTAAAAATTTATATATCCATTATGAGGGGAACTCCATTGATGCTCCAGCTGTTGGTATGGTATTTTGCACCATACTATTTGTGGGGAATGAATATTGGAGGATATAAGCTGACTGCTATTTTGTTGGGATGCTCTTTAAATTATGCGGCATACTTTGCTGAAATTTATCGTTCAGGAATTGAGGCGATTCCAAAAGGACAATACGAAGCAGCGGCACTTTTAGGATATTCCAGACAGCAGACATTTTTCAGAATTATTTTACCGCAGATGATTAAAAACGTACTGCCCTCTGTAACAAATGAGGTAATTACTCTGGTAAAAGATACGTCACTTGTATATTCTCTGTCTTATGTTGAAATGTTTGCGGTGGCAAAGCAGATTGCAGCAGCACAGACAACGATAATTCCTTTTTTTATTGCAGGTGTATTTTATTATGTGTTTAATTATGTTGTTGCCTGGGTAATGGAAATATTTGAAAAGAAAATGAATTATTATGGATAGGAGGATACCAAAATGAGTCTTTTAGAAATGAAGCATATTAAGAAAGAATTCGGCGGGGTATCCGTTATCAGGGATATATCCTTTTCTGTGGAGCAGGGAGAAATACTGGCAATTATCGGACCATCCGGTTCCGGTAAGTCTACATTGCTACGTTGCGCAACAATGCTGGAGACTATTGAAGATGGCGAGATTTTATATATGGGAAAGAAAGCAGCATGGACAGAGAACGGAAAGCCGCTTTTTCCGAAGAAACAACAGCGTCGGGAAATTGAGTCGTGTTTTGGCCTTGTATTTCAAAATTTTAATTTGTTTCCCCATTTTTCAGTGATAAAAAATATTACAGATGCACCAATTCGTGTGCAAAAGCGAGAGAGAGAAATCGTATACAGAGAAGCTGAAATTTTGCTTGAAAAAATGGGACTTGCAGATAAGGCAGATGCATATCCATACCAGTTATCGGGAGGGCAGCAGCAGAGAGTATCGATTGCAAGGGCATTAGCATTGAAACCCCAAATGCTGTTTTTTGACGAGCCCACTTCAGCTTTGGACCCGGAACTTACGGGAGAAATCCTCAAAGTGATTAAAAACTTGGCGGCAGAGCACATGACAATGGTCATTGTAACTCATGAGATGAAATTTGCAAGAAATGTTGCAGATAGAATTATTTTCATGGACAAAGGGGTGATTGCAATGCAGGGTACACCGGAGGAAGTGTTTTCTTCGGAAAATCAAAGAATGCAGGAATTTCTTGGGAAATTGTCTATGGAATAACAAAAATAATAAAAATATATTGAAATTAAGGATTTGAAGGGTTATAATGCATAATATAAATAAAAAGAAATTCTTCGGGGCAGGGTGTAATTCCCTACCGGCGGTATAGTCCGCGACCCATGTAAATGGCTGAACCGGTGTGATTCCGGTACCGACAGTTAAAGTCTGGATGAGAGAAGAAAATGTATGTCACAATACAGATTTCGTCGGTGCCCTGATTTCAGGGCATTTTTTCATTATTACTGTGGCAGTGCAGCAGGATGGAATCTGTACATCAATGACAGAAAAGAAGAATTTCCTTTTATGAAAAATATTCATGAAAAGGAGAATGAAAATGAGTCAGGAAGCAGTTGTAAAGAAAAGAATTCAGGTAACCGGTAACAGAACGAAATTAAGAACTATGGTGCAGATAGCCATGTTGTCGGCAGTGTCGGCAGTACTTATGATGTTTGAATTTCCAATCCCTTTTTTAGCACCGCCTTTTATAAAAATGGATTTTTCGGAAATACCGGTTTTAGTGGGAACTTTTGCTATGGGACCTCTGGCAGGTGCCACAATCGAATTATTAAAGAATATCCTTCATCTTGTTACTTATGGAACAACTACGGGTGGTATCGGTGAATTATCCAACTTCTTTATTGGCTGTGCTTTTGCAGTACCGGCAGGAATTTTTTACAGGAAAAGAAGAACCAGAAAGAGTGCACTTTTGGGAATGGGAACAGGTACGTTACTCATGGTAGTTATGGGATGTCTTTCCAATGCATTTATCATGTTTCCATTGTACAGTGCAGTTATGGGAATTCCAATGGATAGCTTTATTGCTATGGGAACAGCCATTCATCCTGCCATTGATAATATGGTTACTTTTGTAGTTTTATGTATGGTTCCGTTTAATTTAGCGAAAGGAATTGTTATTTCATTAATTACTCTGCTTTTATACAAAAGACTGCGAGTAGTGTTAAGAGGAGAATAAAATGGCAAAAATTACAGGAATTACAAAAAAAACAGAAAATCCTTTTGTAAATCTTTATGAACTGGACAGAGAGTCTAAGACGGGAAAAAAAGGTAAATATTATGTTGCATCAAGAGCAAAAAGTGAGAAAGATTTAAAACTTGTTACAGGAAAAAATGTTCCTGACGGTGTTGTGATTTACAGCTTATATGGGGAAAAACAGGACAAAGTAGTATTGATTCGTCAATACCGATATGCCTTAAACGATTTTATATATGAATTTCCGGCTGGACTGGTAGAAGATGGAGAGCCATATAAAGAAACCGCTATTCGAGAGATGAAAGAGGAAACGGGATTGGAATTTACACCGCTTACTGTAAATAGTGCTTATGAAAAGCCGGCTTTTACTACAGTGGGACTTACAGATGAGTCCTGTTCTATTGTATTTGGAGTTTCTACGGGAGAAATTTCAAAAGAATTTCAGGAAGATACAGAGGAAATCGAAGTGGTTTTGGCAGACAGAGAGGAAGTAAGACGTATTTTAAAAGAAGAAAATGTAGCAATTATGTGTTCTTACATGCTGATGCATTTTTTACACGATAAAGAACCTTTTGGATTTCTGAAAGAATTGTAAAAATTTTATATAATTGGACTACTTTTTTCTAAGTTGTGTTATACTTAAAAAAGCATCCGAGAAAGAGACAGCCTATATGTGTATGAACGGTATGCATATAGGCTGTTATACTTTATTGAACCGGATGTAAATCAGCTAAAAGGGGTTTTGCAAATGAACTGGAAAAAACATATTAAGAATTTACTGGTATTTATTTTTACATTGCTTGCAGTGATTTTAGGTGGTTTTTTTACCTTTAAATTTATTCGATTTTTTATGCCCTTTGCTATAGGTTGGCTGATAGCATTGATTGCAAATCCGTTGGTGCGTATGTTGGAAAGGCGGATGAAAGTAGCCAGAAAACATACATCCATGCTTCTGATTATAGCAGTATTGGCTGCAATTATTGGAGGAATTTATCTTGTAGGAATGAAAGCAGTACAGGAAGTAGGATCTTTGATTGAGCAGGCACCGTCAATCTATACAAGTTTTCGGGAGGATTTTCAGGAAGCCGGAGAGAATTTGTCCTTGATTATTGAAGAACTTCCGGGGGGTGTACAGAAAGATATTTCAGATTTTCAAAACAGTCTGGGAGATATAGTTGGAACAGCAGTGGGAAAAATTAGCCAGATTACAGTAGACCAGGCAAGCAGTCTTGCAAAAAATCTTCCAAGTATTTTAATTGCGATTATTTTTACCATATTATCTGCATACTTTTTTATTGCAGATAGGGACAAAATTTTGGAGTTTGGACGTGAACATACCCCTCAAATTATCCAAGAAAAGTGGAAAATGTTAGAACGATGTTTTAAGAATATTTTTGGTGGATATTTTAAAGCACAGTTTAAAATTATGGGGGTTATTTTTGTCATTCTTTTTGTGGGATTTTTAATTCTGAAAGTAGATTTTGCCATTGTAGTGGCGTTTTTAGTGTCACTTTTAGACATGCTTCCCTTTTTTGGAACCGGTACAGCTCTTATTCCTTGGGCGTTATTCAAAATTTTATCAGGGGATATGAAATATGCGGTAGGGCTTGTAATATTATATTTGGTAACTCAGCTTGTGCGGCGTATTATTGAGCCTAAGGTGGTAGGAGATTCTATTGGTATTGATCCGTTGTGGACTTTAATCTGTATGTATACAGGATATCGTTTTGCAGGTGTTGTGGGAATGATTTTAGCTGTTCCTATTGGTGCCATTTTTGTTAATTTTTATCATGCAGGTGTATTTAACAGTACTATCCGAAATTTACAGGATGCAATAGATGATTTTTTAAAGTGGCTGTATCGGGATAATGGGAAAAATATTTCAGATAATAGGAAAGAGTAGAAGAATTTACAGATGTTTGGAATAAAGAAGATAAAGTGGACAACAACTAAGATAATTGTGGCAGGATATCTGTTAGTGGTTACAGTAGGAACCTTATTGCTAATGCTGCCAATAGCAAACAGGCAGGGAATCATAACACCGTTTATGGATGCCTGGTTTACAGCAACTTCAGCGACTTGTGTTACAGGTTTGGTGACAAATGATACATATAGTTTCTGGAGTAACTTCGGGCAAGGGGTTATTTTGGTTTTAATTCAAATCGGTGGAATTGGCTTTATGACGCTGGCCATTTCAGCATTGACATTTACAGGAAAGAAAATTGGTTTATCTCAACGGCTTTTAATGAAGGAATCGGTGGCAGCTCCCCAGGTGGGGGGAATTGTACGGATATCTAAGTTTGTACTTTCCGGTACCTTATTCTTTGAACTTTTAGGCGCTGTGCTTCTGGCATTTTATTTTGTTCCCAGATTGGGAGTGGGAAAAGGGATTTATTATTCATTTTTTCATTCTATTTCTGCTTTTTGCAATGCGGGAATCGATTTAATGGGATATTATGAGCCGAGTTCATCTTTAGTTACTGCTGCAGACAGTTATATTATAGGGATTACGATATCGCTCCTTATTATAATTGGTGGAATTGGTTTTTTAGTATGGGCAGATATAAAAAAATGGAAATGGCATTTTAAATATTATAAATTACATTCGAAACTGGTTTTAACAGCCAGTCTGGTGCTGGTTGTAATGGGGACGGTCTTAATTTTCATTTTTGAATGGGGAAAACCTTCCATGGAGGGAAAAAACCTGGGAGAGCAGTTTTTATCTGCTTTTTTTCAGTCAGTGACACCAAGGACAGCCGGATTTAATACAATGGATTTAAATAGTCTTACAGACAGCAGTCAGATGTTAATAATATGCTTGATGCTTATTGGGGGTTCTCCCGGTTCAACAGCAGGTGGAATTAAAACAACAACCATGATGATTTTGGTTCTGACAATATGGACAGAATTTAGAAAAAGAAAAGATGTAGAACTGTTTAAGCGGAGAGTAGAAAATGAAACCATACGTCATGCAAGCTGTATTTTGATTTTGTATGGAATACTTTGTATTGGCTGTGCGCTGGTAATTTCCGCAATTGAGGGACTGGGAATGAAAGCAGTACTGTTTGAAGTGGTTTCTGCTTTATGTACAGTGGGTCTTTCTCTTGGAATTACATCTCAGCTGGGGATGGTTTCTCAGATTATATTAATTTTATTAATGTTTATTGGAAGAGTAGGTGGAATTACTATTTTGCTGGCATTTAGTAATCACATTTCAAGCATTCCGTCAAAGCTTCCCATAGAGAAAATATCTATAGGGTAATGAAAATGGAGGAGAGAAAAATGAAGTCAATACTTCTTATTGGACTTGGCCGTTTCGGAAGACATATGGCAGAAAAGTTAATCGAAGAAGGAAATGAAGTTTTAGCAGTGGACATTAATGAGGAAAGAGTTAATGATGCTATTGATATGGTGACAGATGCACAGATTGGGGATGCTACAAATGAACATTTTGTCGCATCTTTGGGTGTGGGGAATTTTGATCTTTGTGTAGTGGCTATTGGTGATAACTTTCAGAGTTCTCTGGAAACAACAGCTCTTTTAAAAGATTTGGGAGCTCCTTTCGTATTGGCACGAGCAAATCGTGATGTACACGCAAAATTTCTTTTAAGGAATGGGGCAGACCGCATTGTTTATCCGGAGAAAGAGATGGCGCAGCGTCTGGCAGTAAAATATGGAAATGATAATATTTTTGATTATATTGAATTGACAGAAGAATATGCTATTTACGAAATACCTGCACCGGAATCTTGGATTGGAAGCAGTATTATAGGGAAGGATGTTCGGAAAAAGTATAATATCAGTATTTTGGCAACAAAGTCACAGGGAAAGATGAACCCTCTTCCTCATGCAGATTATGTATTTAATCACAATGAAACATTAATTATTATGGGGCATTATCGTGATGTGCGTGCAGTAACAAAATTAAAATAACCGGGAAAATGAAAGAGAGTTTGTTATATATGTAAAAAAAATAGAAGAAAAATTGGTAAAAAATTCACAAACTTTATCGTGGTGCATTGACAGTAAGATGATTTTGTGTTAAAGTAAGAACATAGTTAAGTGACAAATACAAGTATTATTTATTTGTTGCAGAATAACACACATCTGATTACTGACGGATTAATGTGGAGTACCACAGGGAAATCAGAATGTGAAAGAAAGCCGACCGTCTGGGCAACATTTGTTAATCTCAAATGTTGCCCTTTTTTCATCTCTTGCGGAGAATGGGAAAAGGGTGAGTAAAAATTATTTTCAAGGAGGATGTTACTATGGGATTCAAATCAGACATCGAAATCGCACAGGAGTGCACAATGGAGCCAATTACTAAAATTGCAGAAAAAGCAGGTATTGATG
>URHS01000049.1 GCA_900547685.1 uncultured Blautia sp.
CCGCCACGAGGTGTCGGATTATACCGGCAAGCCACGGCTTGAAAAGTAAATACCCTCTCGGGTGCTTCCTTTTCTGCGCACGTGGTATAATTATATGATGTTTAAGAAAAGTATAATTGTAAATGTCCAGAAGGAGGAAAATAAGTGGACTCGATAGATTATTATGACCGGTACGCAGTACCTTATTATGAAGAAACAGTAGAGTTTGGCATGGAGGAGCAAATCAAGCGTTTTGTTGAATTGCTTCCGGAAAGTGCAGATGTTCTTGATTTAGGCTGTGGATCGGGCAGAGATACGGTGTGCCTTGAAGAAGAAGGCTGTGTCGTTACTGCTATGGATGGTTCTGAGAAAATGTGTGAGCTGGCAAGTATTCACACAGGGAAAGAAGTGCTGCACCTTAGAGTGGAGGATATGGAGTTTGAAGATGTGTTTCATGGGATTTGGGCCTGTGCTATTTTAGGACATTTTTCACCGGACAGAGTGAAAGATATTATGGCGAAAATTCTGCGGGCATTAAAAGATGATGGGATTTTGTATTTTTCCGTTCAAAAGGGAGAGAGAAATGGTAACTATAATGGCAGATATTTCTATGATTATGACAGAGAGGCTCTTAACGACCTTTTGGATTTTTTCCCAAATATAAAGGTATTAGATATATGGAAAACCAGTGATGTCAGAACAGACAAGAGCAATCGTTGGTTTAATGTTCTGCTTCGCAAGGAAAAGCAAGACGAATAAAGGAGAGATACAGTGAATTTTGCTCATTTACATGTACATACAGAGTACAGTCTTTTAGACGGTTCAAATAAGATAAATGAATATGTAGCCAGAGTAAAGGAACTGGGAATGAACAGTGCGGCCATAACAGACCATGGAGTCATGTTTGGCTGCATTGATTTTTATAGGGCAGCAAAAGCAGCGGGAATTAAGCCGATTTTGGGATGTGAGGTGTATGTTGCCCCCGGTTCCCGTTTTGACAGAGAAGTGGGACAGGCAGAGGATCGATATTATCATCTGGTTCTTCTGGCAGAGAACAATCATGGATATGAAAATCTTATGAAGATTGTGTCGAAAGCGTTTGTGGACGGTTTTTATTATAAACCGCGAGTAGATATGGAACTTTTGAAGGAATATCATGAAGGAATTATTGCTTTAAGCGCATGTTTAGCAGGAGAAGTCGCTAAAAATATTACAAGAGGTATGTATGAGGAAGCCAAAAGTGCTGCCCTTCGGTATGAAGAAATCTTTGGCAAGGGGAACTTTTTTTTGGAACTTCAGGATCATGGAATTCCTCAGCAGCAAAGAGTAAATCAACAGCTTTTGAGAATGAGTCAGGAAACAGGCATTGCGTTGGTTGCAACCAATGATGTGCATTATACTTATGACACAGATGCAGAAGCCCATGATATTTTGTTATGCGTGCAGACCAGAAAGCTGTTAAGCGATGAAAACCGTATGCGTTATGAAGGGGGACAGTATTATGTGAAATCCCCGGAGGAAATGGCTGAATTATTTCCTTATATTCCTGAAGCATTGGAAAATACCCAGAAAATTGCAGACCGCTGTGAAGTGGAGATTGAGTTTGGCGTAACAAAGCTGCCCAAATTTGATGTACCTGCTCCCTATACTTCATGGGAATACTTAAATAAGCTGTGTTATGATGGCTTGAAAGAACGGTATAGCGGAGATTTAACAGAACTTGAAAAACGTCTGGAATATGAGCTTGGCGTTATTAAAACCATGGGATATGTGGATTATTTCTTAATTGTGTGGGATTTCATTCGATTTGCCAGAGATCATGATATTATGGTAGGACCGGGACGTGGTTCTGCGGCAGGAAGTCTTGTTTCTTATACTTTAGGAATTACCAAGTTAGACCCTATTAAGTATAATCTTCTGTTTGAGCGTTTTTTAAATCCGGAACGTGTTTCCATGCCGGATATTGACGTGGATTTCTGCTTTGAAAGAAGGCAGGAAGTTATTGATTATGTAGTAGAAAAATACGGAAAAGACAGGGTAGTTCAGATTGTTACCTTTGGTACTATGGCTGCACGAGGCGTAATACGAGATGTGGGAAGAGTTATGGATTTGCCTTATGCACAGTGTGATATGATTGCGAAGATGATTCCGGAGGAATTAAATATCACCATAGACAAGGCTTTGAAAATGAATCCTGAATTGAAAAATTTATATAACACGGATGAGACAGTGAAAAAGCTTATTGATATGAGTCGCCGTTTGGAAGGTTTACCACGCCATACTTCTATGCATGCAGCCGGTGTAGTAATCAGCCAGAAATCCGTAGATGAATATGTGCCTCTTGCCAGAGCGTCAGACGGTTCTATTGTGACACAGTTTACGATGACTACGCTGGAGGAACTGGGACTTTTAAAAATGGACTTTTTGGGACTTCGTACCCTTACGGTCATTCAAAAAGCAGTAAAACTAATTGAGAGAAATAAAGGGATTTCTCTGGATATGGACTGTGTGGATTATAGCGATAAACAGGTTTATGATATGCTTGGAGCCGGAAAGACAGAGGGGGTTTTCCAGCTGGAAAGTGCAGGGATGACAAACTTTATGAAGGAGCTAAAACCAGAGAGTTTGGAAGACATTATTGCAGGTATATCTTTGTACCGTCCCGGCCCGATGGATTTTATTCCTCAGTATATTGAAGGAAAGAACAATCCTGACAGTATTCATTTCTTATGTCCACAGCTTGAACCGATTTTAAGTGCAACTTATGGCTGTATTGTGTATCAGGAACAGGTTATGCAGATTGTCCGTTCTCTGGGTGGATATACTTTGGGACGAAGTGATTTGGTGCGTCGTGCCATGAGTAAGAAAAAAGCTGCGGTAATGGAGAAAGAGCGTCAGAACTTTGTTTATGGAAACGAAGAAGAAGGTGTTCCGGGATGTGTCAACAGGGGGATTTCTGAGGAAGTTGCGAATACTATTTATGAGCAGATGATGGATTTTGCAAAGTATGCGTTTAATAAGTCTCATGCAGCTGCATACGCAGTTGTAGCATACCAGACAGCATATTTGAAGTGTCATTTTCCTGTTGAATTTATGGCTGCTTTGATGACTTCTGTAATTGATAATCCATCTAAAGTGGCCGGTTATATTTTATCCAGTCGTAAAATGGGGATAGCTATTCTGCCGCCTGATATTAATAAAGGTGACAGTACCTTTTCTGTAGATGGCGGAGGAATAAGGTATGGACTGTCAGCAATTAAGAGTATCGGAAGACCAGTAATTGATGCTATTGTGGAAGAACGAGAACAAAGAGGAGGCTTTACAAGTCTTAGAGATTTTATTGAGAGAATGACAGGGAAGGATGTAAATAAAAAAGTCATTGAAAATTTCATTAAAGCAGGAGCTTTTGATGAACTTCCCGGAAACCGCCGTCAGAAAATGATGGTATACGCTCAGATTTTAGATTCTGTAGTGCAGGAAAAGAAAAATATGATGGCGGGTCAGATGAGCTTGTTTGATTTAGTTTCAGAAGAAGAAAAGACAGCTTATGAAATCCGTATGCCGAATGTAGAGGAGTATCCGAAAGAGGAGAAGCTGGCATTTGAAAAGGAAGTACTGGGTATTTATATCAGTGGACATCCTTTGGAAGAATATGAGACTTGTTGGCGGAAAAATATTTCTGCGGTAACGACAGACTTTATTCCTGATGAGGAAAGCGGACAGCCAAAAGTGCGTGACGGACAGCAGGTGATTGTAGGCGGTATGATTACGGAAAAGACTATTAAGTATACAAAGACTAATAAAGTAATGGCATTTCTTACTTTGGAGGACTTGCTGGGTACGGTAGAAGTTGTAATTTTCCCTCGCGATTACGAAAAGAATGTAAGACTTATGGAAATTGATGAAAAAGTGTTTATTAAAGGCCGTGTTTCTGTGGAAGAGGAAAAAGCAAGTAAGTTGATATGTGAGAATATGTATTCTTTTAGAGATGTGCCAAGGGAATTGTGGCTGCAGTTTGAGACAAAAGAAAGTTTTCTTTCCTGTGAGCAGGAGTTGTATGAGGATTTAAAAGAAGCAGACGGAAAGGACGGCGTAGTAATCTATATTAAGTCTCCAAAGGCTATAAAAAGATTAGGGGCATCTAAAAATATCCACATTAGTCAGGACTTATTGGTAAGGCTGTACGAAAAGTATGGAAAAGACAATGTAAAAGTTGTCGAAAAGAGTATTGAAAAACAATAGAAAATAGATTAGAATAAAAAACGACTGAATGTACAAAATAAGAAACAAGAGTCTGCCAACAGTATGGAGGAAGAAAATGACTACAAATAAAGAAATTAAAACAATAGGTGTATTAACAAGTGGTGGAGATGCTCCGGGAATGAATGCTGCAATTCGTGCAGTAGTCAGAAGAGGTTTAAGCCGCGGTATTAATATGAAGGGAATCTTAAAAGGCTATAGTGGTCTGATGAATGAAGAAATTATTGATATGACTGCTGTAGATGTTTCAGATACAATTCAAAAAGGTGGTACAGTCCTGTATACTGCCCGTTGTACAGAAATGCGTACACCGGAAGGACAGAAAAGAGCTGCTGAAGTATGTAAAAAACATGGAATTGACGGCTTGGTTGTTATCGGTGGTGACGGTTCTTTTGCCGGTGCACAGAAACTGGCTAATTTGGGAATCAATGCAGTAGGTGTTCCGGGAACAATTGACCTTGATATCGCTTGTACAGAGTATACAATCGGTTTTGATACAGCAGTAAACACAGCAATGGAAGCAATTGATAAAGTACGTGATACTTCTACTTCTCATGAACGTGTAAGTATTATTGAAGTAATGGGAAGAAATGCAGGATATCTTGCTTTATGGTGCGGTATTGCCAATGGTGCAGAGGATATTCTGCTTCCTGAAAAATATGATTATGATGAACAGAAAATTATCAATAATATTATTGATAACCGTAAAAAAGGTAAAAAACATCATATTATTATTAACGCAGAAGGTATCGGACATTCTGAAGCCATGGCAAAACGTATCGAGGCTGCAACAGGAATTGAAACAAGAGCGACTATCTTAGGTCACATGCAGCGTGGCGGTGCACCGACATGTAAGGATAGAGTATATGCTTCCATTATGGGTGCAAAAGCAGTAGACATTCTTCTGGAAGGTAAATCTAAGAGAGTTATCTGTTACAGAGACGGTGAGTACATTGATATGGATATCAATGAAGCGCTGGCAATGAAGAAAGGTATCTCCGAATATCAGTATGAGGTAAGCTATTCCCTGTCTCATAATTACAGCAAGAATAACGAGTAAGAAAATGATTACAAGTGCGTCAAATGTACAGATAAAGAAAGTACAGCAGATATTGAAGAAAGCAAAGGTACGCAGGGAAGAACAGGTTTTTGCGGTTGAGGGAATTAAGATGTTCAGTGAAGTGCCGAAGTCTCGTTTGCAGAAAGTGTATCTGTCCCAGTCCTTTGCTGAAAAAGAAGAATGTGGAAGAATTCTTCAGGAAAAGGGTATTTCTATAGAAGAAACAGCCTACGTGGAGATTGTGGATGATAAAATTTTTAAAAATTTATCGGATACTGTAACACCTCAGGGAGTGCTTTGTCTTGTTAAGATGGAGAATTTTACTCTTTCTGAAATTTTAAACAGAGAAGAAAACCCTCTTTTCATGATTTTAGAAGATTTACAAGATCCGGGAAATCTTGGAACGATTTTACGAACCGGGGAGGGAGCGGGTGTTACCGGTGTGATTATGAGCCGGACTTCCGTGGACGTTTTTAATCCGAAAGTTATTCGTTCTACCATGGGTTCTGTCTATAGGATGCCGATTATTTATGTCGATTCTATTGAGGATGAGGTACTTCCTCTTTTAAAAGAAAAGGGAATTACCACTTATGCGGCTCATTTAGAAGGCAGGAATGATTATGATAAGGAGTGCTATACCAAAGGCACAGCATTTCTTATTGGAAACGAAGGAAATGGTCTCAGCCGGCATCTCACAGAGAGAGCAGATACGCTGATTAAGATTCCAATGCAGGGGAAAGTGGAGTCTTTAAATGCTGCAATGGCATCAGGAATTTTGATGTATGAGGCATACAGGCAACGCCGTGAAAATTGAATATAAAATATAAAAAGTGGTGAATATTCTATATATTTGCCACTTTTTTCTATTTTTCTCTCCGAAATACTGTAAAATGTTACAAAAAATACCCGGTTGACAAAGAAACGTAATCTTGTTAGAATAAGTTTGTAACAAAGCTTAATAAATCTGTAACAATTATTAAAAAAAGAAACAGACTTATCAGGAGGTTATTTTAATGAGAAGAAAATTCATGAAACTTTTAACTTGTATGGGAACTGTTGGTGCTATGACTGCTGCAATGGCAGTACCGGCATTTGCAGAAACAACAGATAAAGCAACTTTTGACTGGTCAGATAAAGCGGCAGCGAATGTTACTACATACGCAAACATTCGTAAAGGTTCTGGTATCAGCACGGAAAGAGTCGGCAAACTTCCGGCAGGTGCTGTTGTGACCGTTGTAGGAGAAGAGAATGGATGGATTCAGGTTTCTTCCGGTGAAATTGAAGGATATATCAGAGAAGACCTGTTAGTATCCGGAGAGGAAGCGCAGCAGTTATTTGAGTCTGTGTATGGTGATGGGGAGATTACAGGTGCACAGCCTTTAGATATTGCAGTAGAAACAGCAGCAGTTTCAAATCAGACAACATCCGTATCTCAGGCAGATTTAGATTTGATGGCTGCGATTATTGAGTGTGAAGCAGGTGGGGAGTCTTATGAAGGGAAGATTGGCGTTGGTGCAGTTATTATGAACCGTATCCGCAGCAGCAAATTCCCAAATACATTGTCTGAAGTTATTTATCAGAGAGGACAGTTTACACCGGCTGCATCAGGTAAGCTTGCTTCCGTATTAAGCAGAGGTGCAAGCCAGGCATGTTATGATGCCGCAAGAGATGTTTTTGCAGGAGCAAACACAATTGGAGACCGTCTGTTCTTCCATGCAGGAGGTGGCAGAGGACTTACAATCGGAAATCAGACATTTTATTAAAATCGAAGACTGACTATTTTTTTGAAAACTCCGAAAGCAGCAAGGAACTGTTTTCGGAGTTTTAACATTTTTTATTAAGAAGGAATTTTAAAAAAAGGGTTTTATGTTATAATTATTATAAAGATACAAGTTTGGAAATTTATAATTTTATTTACGGAAAGGAGTTGCCTATGTGTAATAAAAAAATGTTAGTTGCCATGTTTACGTGCTGCTCATTGCTGATAGCAGGATGCGGAGATGGAAAAAAAGAGAGCCTTGATATTCGTAAAATAAAAACAGACGATATCGTTTCAACAGCTAGCGGAGTATCCGATTATACAAAAACTTTTCCAAGCATTCCGGAACTTGCAGAGAATAGTGAAGTTGTTGTATACGGTGAAGTTTCCAGTATAGAGTACCTTGTTGGAGATAATGGTATTTGCAGAGCGAATATGGAGATTAAAATTTTAGAACCGTTAAAAGGAGACTATGCTGCAGGTGACACAATAAAAATAGTGAAAGATCAAGGCATTGCATCCGTGGAAGATTATTTGAAATCTTTTACTTCAGAGGAAGCAAGAGAAGTAAATCGAGAGGATTTTAAGGATTATTCTGATGAGGAATTAAAGCAGATATATGTACAGCAGATTGAAGCAAATGATATTATGTCGGAGATAGGGCAAACAAGTGTCTTTTTCCTTGAAAAATCAGCATTTTATGATACTGAGCAGACTTATGCGAGATTAACAGGTCCGGAGGCAGAATATATAGAGGTATCCGATGACCAGTTTATTCAAACACAGGTAGTGGGAAGTGAATTAACACAGTCATATATGTTAAGTGAATTTGAGAAAGAACAGAGCAGGGAGTATGAGATAGATATTTATACGCTGGAAGAGATTATTTCAGAGATAGATGCGGCCAAGTGATTTTAATAAAGAATAAGAATACGGCGATACTGTTTAAAGGGCGGAAATATAAAACAGTATCGCTGTTTTAATGTTTATATTTATTTCATAGGAAATTGCGTTGTTGCGCAATCTTTCTTATGGGAAAATGGCAGATATTATGTTTGAGTGAATAAAAAACAAAAGAAATACAAGAAAAAAACGTTGATATTTTCAGAAAATTAGAATATAATGAGAGAACAAATCAGTAGAAACTTTACTAGTGCAGAGAATTTATAGTGAAGAAGGTGGGGTTATGGACGCAGGAATGATATCAATTGTATGGCTTGTAGTTCTGGCAATTCTTCTTGTAATTGAATTTTTGACTCTGGGACTTACAACTGTCTGGTTTGCAGGAGGTGCATTAATTGCTTTTCTGGTTTCACTGGCAGGAGGTCCGCTGTGGCTGCAAATTTTACTGTTTCTTGTAATTTCTGTAGTACTTTTATTGTTTACCAGACCATTGGCAGTGAAATATCTGAATAAAAATGTACAGAAAACAAATGTAGACAGTATTCCCGGACAGAAAGGGATTGTGACAGCCACCATTGACAATTTGAAAGCAGAAGGTCAGGTTACCATTCGCGGTATGGAATGGAGTGCAAGAGCAAAAGATGACAATATCATTGAAAAAGGAAAAGTTGTAAGGGTAATAGCTGTAGAAGGTGTAAAGCTTATTGTAGAGGAGGATATGTAATATGATGTGGTTATTTATTATTCTGTTAGTTATTATTTTAATTATTGCAGCATCTTGTATTAAGATTGTACCTCAGTCACAGGCATATATTTTAGAACGTCTCGGTGTCTATAAGGCAACATGGGGAAGCGGCGTTCATTTTAAAGTGCCTTTTATCGAGAGAGTTGCAAAACGTGTGAATTTGAAAGAACAGGTTGTAGACTTTGCTCCGCAGCCGGTTATTACAAAAGATAATGTTACTATGAGAATTGATACCGTTGTATTTTTCCAGATTACGGACCCAAGATTATTTACTTACGGAATTGACAATCCGATTATGGCAATTGAAAATCTGACTGCTACTACACTGCGTAATATTATAGGTGATATGGAACTGGATGCTACACTGACTTCCAGAGAGATTATCAATACAAAGATGAGAGCTTCTCTTGATGAGGCTACAGACCCATGGGGTATTAAGGTAACTCGTGTAGAATTGAAGAATATTATTCCTCCGGCAGCAATTCAGGAAGCAATGGAAAAACAGATGAAGGCAGAACGTGAACGCCGTGAAGCAATTCTGAAAGCAGAAGGAGAAAAGAAATCTACGATTCTTGTGGCAGAAGGTAAAAAAGAGTCTGCAATTTTGGATGCAGAAGCAGAAAAGCAGGCTGCAATTTTAAGAGCGGAAGCTGAAAAAGAAAAGATGATTAAAGAGGCAGAAGGACAGGCAGAAGCAATTTTGAAAGTGCAGCAGGCAAAGGCAGATGGTATTCGCTTTATTAAAGATGCCGGTGCAGACCAGAGTGTTCTTACTTTGAAGAGTCTGGAGGCATTTGCGAAGGCGGCAGATGGAAAAGCCACCAAAATTATTATTCCGTCAGAAATTCAGGGAATTGCAGGTCTTGCATCTTCTTTAGTGGAAATTGCTACAAATAAAAATGAAAATTAAGTATAAGGAAGGGGGCTGTTTGCAAATGCAACGCTCCCTTTCTGTATAGGAAGAGAGGTGGAGTATGAAACCAGTAATAGATACTACAAAGGAGTATGGACTGGTACTTGAGGGAGGCGGCGCAAAGGGCGCATATCAAATCGGAGCATGGAAAGCATTAAAAGAAGCAAATATTCGTATAAAGGGGATTGCAGGGACCAGCGTAGGCGCACTTAATGGGGCTTTAATCTGTATGGGTGATTTGGAAAAGGCAGAAAGTCTTTGGGAGAATATTTCATATTCCCAGATTATGTCAGTAGATGACAAAATTATGGAAGATATTTTCAAACAAAAGAAAATCAGCCGTGATGCTTTAAAGGATATGATGGATTATATTTCGGATGGTGGTGTGGATATTACTCCATTGAAAGAGTTGATTGCAGAATGTGTAGATGAAGATAAAATTCAAAATTCTTCTATGGATTTGTATATCCATACTTTCAGTGTGGATGAAATGAGGGAATTAAATGTAGATTTAAAGGAAATTGAGCCAGAGCTTATTAAGGATTTCTTATTAGCCAGTTCTTATATTTTTCCTATTTTTAAGAGTGAAAAGCTTCATGGTAAGACTTATATTGATGGAGGGGCTATTAATAATGTGCCTGTAGATACTTTGATTGAGAAAGAGTATAAGGATATTATTGTAGTGCGGATTTTTGGTATTGGGAGAGAAAAAAAGGTAAAAATTCCGGAAGATACTACAATTTATACCATTGCTCCTACCGTGAGTTTGGGAAGTATTTTGGATTTTAACCCTAAAAGAAGCAAAATGCATTTAAAACGTGGGTATTTTGATACTATGCGTGTGATTTATGGCCTTGCAGGGAAAATATATTATATTGATGAACAGGAAAAAGAATGTTATTATTTAAGACAGTTGACAGAACTAAGTCAGGATATTTATGCATACCTGACAGATGTATATAAACTGGAGTTACAGGAAAGCAGAGAAGTTCGTAATTTGACAGAAGTAATATTGCCGGTTATTGCAGAGGAGATGAAGCTTTCTAAAGACTGGAGTTATAGAGAATTATATCTCTCTATTTTAGAAGCAACGGCAAAGATATGCAGAATTCAAAAATACAAAATTTACACTCTGCAGGAACTGCAGGACAAGGTAAGAGAAAAACTGTTCTCCTTTGAAGGAGAGGAACTTCCGGCCTTTGTGCAGATTATTTCAAAAGACAGACTTTTATAGAAGTGGAGGACTACTATGATGGATTTAAGAGGGCGTCATTTTTTAACATTAAAGGATTTTACAAAGGAAGAAATAGAGTATTTTGTTGATTTATCTGCAGAATTAAAGAGAAAGAAAAAACAGGGAATTCCAGTGGATACATTAAAAGGAAAAAATGTTGCGCTGATTTTTGAAAAGACCAGTACCAGAACCAGAAGCTCTTTTGAGGTGGCGGCTCATGATTTGGGAATGGGAAGCACTTATCTGGACCCGAAGAGTTCCCAGATTGGTAAAAAAGAAAGTATCAAGGACACTGCAAGAGTTCTGGGACGTGTTTATGATGGAATTGAGTATCGTGGATTTGGACAGGAAAAAGTAGAGGAACTGGCAAAATATGCAGGTGTTCCTGTATGGAACGGACTTACAAATGAATATCATCCTACACAGATGCTGGCAGATTTGCTTACTATTCGTGAGCATTTGGGAAGAGTAGAGGGTGTAAAACTGGTTTATATGGGTGATGCCCGCTACAATATGGGAAATTCTTTGATGATTTTATGTGCAAAAATGGGAATGCATTTTGTTGCCTGTGCGCCGAAAAAGTATTTTCCAAATGATGCTCTGGTAGAGGAATGTAAGGGCTTTGCAGAGAAATCAGGCGGAACCATTACTTTGACAGAAGATGTAATGGAAGGCACAAAGGGCGCTGATGTTATTTATACGGATGTATGGGTTTCTATGGGAGAACCGGAAGAGGTGTGGGAAGAACGCATTAAGGAACTGACACCTTATAAGGTTACTATGGATGTTATGAGAAATGCAGGAGAGCAGGCGATTTTTCTTCATTGTCTTCCTGCCTTCCATGATTTACAGACAGATATCGGTAAAGAAATGGGAGAAAAATTTGGAATTAAGGATATGGAAGTTACAGACGAAGTCTTTGAAAGTGAACAATCTGTAGTTTTTGATGAAGCAGAAAACAGAATGCATACCATCAAAGCTGTCATGGCAGCTACCTTAGGAGCAGAAGGCTGTTAAGATGGAGAAAATATTTTGGAGAGCAAGTGTAGACTCTACCCTTATATGGGCAAAAGAGGAAGCAAAAAAGAGCATTGGTAAAGAGCTGGATAGGGCGTTATTTGTGGCAGATGAGCAGACAGCGGGAAAAGGAAGACTGGGGAGAGTATGGACTTCGATACCAGGTGAGAATATCTATATGACATTATTGCTGATGAAACCTGAAGTGAGAGGTGAGAATGCATCTTCCCTTACTCTTGTTATGGGATTGTCTGTGGCAGAGGCTATTGAGAAAATGGCAGGCGTAACGGCAGGAATTAAGTGGCCAAACGATATTGTCCTTTCCGGAAAAAAAATTTGCGGTATTTTAACAGAGATGCAGATAAAAGAACAGACACCGGAATTTATTATGATTGGTGTAGGAATCAATGTCAATCAAAAGGGATTTCAGGAGGAACTTCGTGATAAGGCAACTTCTGTTTTTCTGGAAACAGGCAGGGAGCTGCTAAGAGAGAAGTTGATAGAAAAAGTAGCGGAATGTTTCTGGAAGAATTATGATATATTTTTGAAAACACAAGATTTAAGCCTGTTAAAAGACGACTATGAAAAACGACTTTTAAATAAAAATCAGCAGGTCCGAATTTTAGAAAAAGGTACAGAAACCATTGGTATAGCAAGGGGAATTACGAACACAGGGGAGCTTCTTGTAGAGGATTTAAAGGGAGAGATAAAAAAGATTTTCTCCGGTGAAGTTTCTGTAAGGGGATTATATAGTTATGTATAAAGGAGAAAGTTATGTATAAGGATAAAGTGGTTTTGTGCGGTGCAAGTGCGTACGAGCAGAAATATTATTTTAATGATGATTTTGCATCACTTCCTCAGTCCATACAGGATGAGTTGCATATTATGTGTGTACTGTATACAGAGGAAATCGGTGGAGTTCTTACTTTAGAATTTGACGAAGAAGGAAGTTTACAGTTTCAGGTAGAGGCATTGGAAGCCGATGCCATGTTTGATGAAATCGGAAGTGTATTGCGTATTAAAGACTTGCGTCAGAAGAAAAAAGAGCTTTTAGAGTCTTTGGAGCTGTATTATAAAGTATTCTTTCTGGGACAAGAGGTAGAAGATGAAGCTTGAAATCGGAAATGTGACGCTGGAAAATAATTTAATATTAGCGCCTATGGCAGGGGTAACAGACCTGCCATTTCGTTTGCTTTGCAAGGAACAGGGAGCAGGTCTTATCTGTACGGAAATGGTAAGTGCAAAGGCCATTCATTTTAAAAATAAGAATACAGAAAGTTTAATGGAGATTGATGAGAGAGAACGCCCTGTTTCCTTACAGCTTTTTGGGTCAGAGCCGGATTTGATGGCAGATATTGCGAAACAAATTGAACATAGAAATTTTGATATTTTGGATATTAATATGGGCTGTCCTGTTCCGAAAGTGGTAAATAACGGAGAAGGTTCTGCTCTTATGAAAAATCCAAAGCTGGTACATGAGATTGTTTATAAGGTATCAAGAGCAATTAAAAAACCTCTTACCGTTAAAATCCGAAAAGGTTTTACAGAGGACAGTATTAATGCAGTAGAAATTGCAAAAATTTTAGAAGACGCAGGGGCAGCAGCAGTTGCTGTACATGGAAGAACAAGAGAACAGTATTATTCCGGACAGGCGGATTGGGATATTATCCGGCAGGTGAAGGAGGCAGTGTCCATTCCCGTTATTGGAAATGGTGATGTAACGTCTCCTGAAAAAGCAGAAAAACTGGTAAAAGAAACAGGCTGTGACGGTATTATGATTGGTCGCGCTGTACAGGGGAATCCGTGGCTGTTTTCTGAAATTTTGTATTATCAGGAAACCGGAAAGATAAAACCAAAGCCATCTATGGAGGAGATTAAGGAAATGATGCTTCGCCATGCAAGACTTCAGTTAGAGTATAAAGGAACTTATACAGGAATGAGAGAAATGCGTAAGCATGTGGCATGGTATACTTCCGGTATGCCTCATTCCGCATCTGTAAGAAGGATGGTGAATGAAGTAGAGTCTTATGAACAGCTGGAAGAGTTGGTGAATAGATTGTAAAAAAACCATAAATATTAGATTATGAGGAGTAATAAGCTTGACATCCGCATATCTATTATTTATAATATTATGACTGTTAAGAAGTGATATTTGTATGGACGGGCCTTCTGGGTTCGTTTTCCATTATAAATATATTGAGAAAGGGTGTAGAATTAAAATGGAAGAAAAGAAAACATTACTTACGTATGCGGGACTGACAAAACTGGAAGAAGAATTACATGATTTAAAAGTAAACAAAAGAAAAGAAGTGGCAGAGAAAATTAAGGAAGCCAGAGAACAGGGTGACTTGTCTGAAAATGCAGAATATGATGCAGCCAAAGACGAGCAGAGAGATATCGAAGCCAGAATTGAAGAAATAGAGAAAATTCTTAAAAATGCAGAAGTTGTTGTAGAAGATGAAGTAGATTTAGATAAAATCAGCGTAGGCTGTAAAGTAAAAGTTTATGATGTTGAATTTGAAGAAGAAATGGAATTTAAAATTGTAGGTTCAACAGAGGCAAACAGCTTGGAAGGTAAAATTTCCAATGAGTCACCGGTTGGAAAAGCTCTTATCGGAGCAAGAAAAGGTGATACTGTTTCCGTTGAAATGCCTGCAGGTGTAATGGAATACAAAATTCTCGGTATCGAGAGAAATATTTAAAGATAAGGAGTGTGTAAAAGGTGGCAGAACAGCAGAAGAAAGCACAGGAACAGGATTTAAACCAGTTATTAAAGGTGCGTCGTGAGAAATTGACTGAGTTACAGGAAAATGGAAAAGATCCATTCCAGATTACAAAATATGATGTAACTCATCACAGCATGGAAGTGAAGGATGCTTTTGAAGAATTAGAAGGAAAGAGTGTATCTCTTGCAGGACGTATGATGTCCAAACGTGTTATGGGAAAAGCTTCTTTCTGCAGTATTCAGGACGTACAGGGTTCTATTCAGTCTTACGTTGCAAGAGATAATATTGGCGAAGACCATTATAAAGATTTTAAGAAAATGGATATCGGTGATATTGTAGGTATCAAAGGTGAAGTGTTTAAGACAAAAACAGGAGAAATTTCTATTCATGCCACAGAAGTAACACTGTTATCTAAGAGTTTAAAACCACTTCCGGAGAAGTTCCACGGTTTAACAAATACAGACCTGCGTTATCGCCAGAGATACGTGGATTTGATTATGAATGCAGACGTAAAGGATACCTTTATTAAGCGTTCTAAAATCATTGCAAGTATTCGTAATTATTTAAATGGTCAGGGATTTTTAGAAGTGGAAACACCGATGCTGGTTGCAAATGCCGGTGGTGCAGCTGCTCGTCCTTTTGAAACACATTTTAATGCTTTAGACGAAGATTTTAAACTGCGTATTTCTCTTGAACTTTACCTGAAACGTCTTATCGTAGGCGGTATGGAAAGAGTATACGAAATCGGACGTGTATTCCGTAACGAAGGTCTTGACACAAGACATAATCCGGAATTTACATTAATGGAACTTTATCAGGCATACACAGATTACCACGGCATGATGGATTTAACAGAAAATCTGTATCGTCATGTAGCACAGGAAGTTCTGGGAACTACAAAAATTGTATACAATGGTATTGAAATGGATTTAGGAAAACCATTTGAACGTATTACTATGGTAGACGCTGTTAAGAAATACGCTGGCGTGGACTTTAATGAAATTCACACATTAGAAGAAGCAAGAGCAGTAGCAAAAGAACATCATGTAGAGTTTGAAGAAAGACATAAAAAAGGTGATATTCTTTCACTGTTCTTCGAAGAATTTGCAGAAGAACACCTGATTCAGCCTACATTTGTTATGGATCACCCAATTGAAATTTCTCCATTAACAAAGAAAAAACCGGAAAATCCAGAATATACAGAACGTTTTGAGTTCTTCATGAATGGATGGGAAATGGCAAATGCTTATTCTGAATTAAATGACCCGATTGACCAGAGAGAGCGTTTCAAAGCGCAGGAAGAACTTCTGGCACAGGGTGATGAAGAAGCAAACACAACAGATGAAGACTTTATGAATGCTTTGGAAATCGGTATGGCACCTACAGGTGGTATCGGATTTGGTATCGATAGAATGGTAATGCTGTTGACAGATAGTGCTGCTATTCGTGACGTTTTATTGTTCCCGACAATGAAGAGCATGGGAGCCGCAAAGAATGAAGCTAACAATGCTGCACAGTCTGCTCCGGCAAAATCTGTTGCAACATTTACCGCTACATCTGACATGGCAGAAAAGATTGATTTCTCTAATGTGAAAATCGAGCCATTGTTTGAAGAAATGGTTGATTTTGAAACATTCAGTAAATCTGATTTCAGAGCTGTAAAAGTTTTGGAATGTGAAGCAGTACCGAAATCAAAGAAACTTTTGAAATTTGTTTTAGATGATGGTACAGATGAGAAAAGAGTGATTTTAAGCGGTATTCATGAGTATTACGAACCGGAAGAGCTGGTTGGAAAGACTTGTATCGCAATCACAAATCTGCCGCCAAGACCAATGATGGGAATTGACTCCTGCGGTATGCTGATTTCAGCAGTACACGAGGAAGATGGAAAAGAAGGATTAAATCTGTTGATGGTAGATGACAGAATTCCGGCAGGTGCAAAATTATACTAATAAAATGTAATTAAATGGGCAGTCCCAAAGGGGATTGCCCATTTTTAGAACCAAGGAATGGAAAAGTAGACATTAGAAGTGTACCCTCTGAAATGGGAAAAGAGATTTCAGCTAAAAGGACAGTTCATATTTACCGTCTTTTTTAATATTATAGAGCACTATTACAAGCCATTCTTTATAATGATACAGGTAATCGTTTTATGGTTAAATCATTGTTATTACAAGAAATATGTGATAAAATAAAAATGGATAATATATTATCTAAAATAGCAGAAAATCACCAAAAATAGATAATATATTATCAGAGGAAGAGGTGAAGAAATGCGACAGCTTGTATGGGAAACAGCAGAAGAACTGGATCAGAAACTTGCACAGCGAGTGCGCAACATCAGAAAAAGGCGTTCTATTTCGCAGGAAAAACTGGCTTCTATGAGTGGAGTGAGCTATGGTTCGATCAAGAGATTTGAAATGACAGGAAAGATATCCTTACTTTCACTGACGAAGATTGCAATGGCTTTGGATATTGCTGGTGAGCTTAGAGATATATTCACGAATGTACCATATAAGGATATTCAGGAGGTTATTAATGAAACGAGATAATTCGTTACAAGTATATTATAATGAACGACTGGTCGGGACGCTGGCGATGACAGCCGGTCGTAAAATTGCGTTTCAGTATAGTAAAAGCTGGATTGAAAAAGGATTTTCAATTAGTCCGTTTTCCCTTCCATTAAAAGACCAGGTGTTTATTCCGACGAAAGATTATTTTCAGGGACTTTTTGGAGTATTTGCGGATAGTCTTCCGGATGGCTGGGGAAGATTGTTGCTGAACCGATTATTACGTTCGTATAAACAAAATCCAGATGATTTGACTGTATTAGACCGTTTGGCAATTGTTGGAAGGTCGGGAATGGGAGCACTTACGTATCAGCCAGAAAGAGAGTTTCTAAAACAAGGGGATAACTTGGATTTGGATGAACTGGCAGCACAGTGTCAGAAAATATTAAATACAGAATATTCGGATAATCTGGATGAACTCTATCAGTTAGGAGGTACAAGTGGTGGAGCCAGACCGAAGATTATGACATCAATAGATGGAGGGCAATGGATTATTAAGTTTCCTGCTCATGTAGATGGCGAAAATGCAGGAAAGATGGAATATGATTATTCTTGCTGCGCAAGACAATGCGGAATTATTATGAGTGAGACCAGATTATTTCCATCTGAAAAATGTGAAGGATATTTTGGAACGAAACGTTTTGACAGGGCAGTGGATACAAGAGGAGAAAAAAAGATTCATATGCTTACAGCTGCGGCACTTTTGGAGTTGGATTTTGAACAGCCAAGTATGGATTATCATGGTCTTATGAAGCTGACAAAAATATTAACGAATAATAATGAGATGGATTTAGAAAACATGTTTCGCCGAATGTGCTTTAATGTATTTGCGCATAACAGGGATGATCATTCGAAGAATTTTACATTTCTTTATGATGAAGAAAATGATAGCTGGCGTTTGAGTCCTGCTTATGATCTTACTTATAGTAATACGTATTATGGGGAGCATACGACAGCAGTGGATGGAAATGGTCGCAATCCGGGAGAAAAAGAAATTCTTCATTTCACCGTGGTACGTGGAGATATACCTGTGAAAAGTATTGATGCAGCTTACATGATTAATGACAAATTCGGATACGTCAAAGTCAACAAATTCGGTGAGACAACCTATCCGGAGCTGCTGGTTGCATTAGCACAATTGTCTCAGGCAAACTGCAAAGGTATGATTATAGACCTTCGTGGAAACACCGGAGGATATATGGCAGCTGCCATTCAGATGGTAAATGAATTCTTGCCGAACAATAAACTTATTGTATATACGGAAGGAAGAAAGTCGCCACGTGAAAATTATACTTCAAACGGAACAGGAAGCAGCCAGACTATGCCACTTATTGTCTTAATGGACGAAGGATCTGCATCGGCCAGCGAGATTTTTGCCGGAGCAATTCAAGATAATGACCGAGGAACCATTATCGGCCGCCGTTCTTTTGGAAAAGGTCTTGTACAGCAGCCTATCGAATTCAGCGACGGTTCTGCTATCCGATTGACTATCGCACGTTATTATACACCTTCCGGACGTTGTATTCAGAAACCTTATGAAAAAGGAAATGATGCAGAATACGAAATGGACATTATCACCCGTTACGAACATGGAGAATTCTTCTCTCGCGACAGCATCAAGCTAAATGAAAGTGAACGATATAATACCAGTT
>URHS01000050.1 GCA_900547685.1 uncultured Blautia sp.
AGGGGGAATTCATTTAGATGGTTTACTAGACACTTCCGATGCTATTCATTCTTATCAGCCGAGAGAGCGAAAACTGGAAATTCTAAAAGACTCTCATGCCGGAGCCTTTGCTATTATTACAGCAGTAGTATATTTTTTCCTGTATTATGGAATGTATCATGAAATTACTTTACAGGGACTGCCGGTGATATGCATAGGTTTTGTGCTTTCCAGAGCGTTGGGGAGTTTTTCTATTGCCAGCTTTCCTATGGCAAAAAATACAGGACTTGCTGCTACTTTTTCTGATGGGGCACAAAAGAATTGTGTTAGAATTGTTTCCTGCATATATGTGGTTCTTTGCCTATTTGCAATGCTGGCGTACAATCCACTGATTGGTGCATGTACTGTAGTAGGAGTGGCTTTGGAGTATTTATATTATTATAAAATGTCTATGAAAGAATTTGGAGGGATTACCGGAGACCTGGCTGGTTTTCATATCCAGATTTGTGAGTTGGTAATTGCATTTTCTTGTGTAATCGGCGAAATCGTCAGCAGAATGATATAAAAGAAGGGAAAGACCATGAAATTAATTATAGGCGGAGCTTTTCAAGGTAAGAAAGAATATGTAAAAGAACAATTTTCTCTTTCTGATAAGCAAATGATAGATGGAAAGGATGCAGAGTATGAAGATATTTTTCATTGTACTTGTCTGTATCATTTTCATGAATGGGTAAAAAAAGGATTAGAACAAGGATGGGATTTGGGAAATTTAGCAGAGCAAATTCAGGAGAAAAATCCGGATTTAATTGTGATTTCCAATGAACTGGGATATGGTGTTGTTCCTATAAACGCATTTGACAGAAAATACAGAGAAGGTACAGGGCGGCTTTGCACACAACTGGCTGCAGGAAGTCAACAGGTTATTCGTGTAGTATGTGGTCTTGGAATGGTGATAAAAAATGCTTAAAGTTATTTTAATTCGTCATGGAAAAACATTGGGAAATACAAAGGGCAAATATATTGGCTGCAAAACTGATGAAAATCTTTGCTCCCAAGGGATAGAAGAAATAAAAAAGAGACAATATCCCAAAGCTCAGTTTGTATATGTAAGTCCAATGAAACGGTGTTTAGAAACAGCTGCTCTGATTTATCCAAGCCTTTCTGTGGATACAAATGTGCTTTTAAGAGAGTGTGATTTTGGGAAATTTGAAAACAAAAATTATCAGGAGCTGTCAGAAGTAAGAGAATATCAGGACTGGATTGACAGCAATGGTACATTGCCTTTTCCAAGCGGAGAAAGAATGGAAGAGTTTCGGGAACGATGTGCCAGAGGATTTGAGGAGTGTATTTGTAAAGCTTTTTCAAAGGAGCAAAAACAAATTGCCATGGTTGTGCATGGAGGTACAATTATGAGTATACTTTCTCATTTTGCAGAGCCAAAAGGAGAATATTTTAAATGGCAGATTGGAAATGGAGAGTTTTATGAGCTTCATATAGACAAAGAAGTTTGGAAGCAAAAAAAAGAAATCAGTCTGGTACAGAAAGGATAAAATCATGATAAAATGGACAGGAATTGCCCTGCTTTTGGGCTTTTTAATAGATTTACTTTTAGGAGACCCCAGGTGGCTTTATCATCCGGTTCGCATAATCGGAAATGGTATTTCTTTTTTTGAAAAACATTTACGCAGTTTATTTCCAAAGACAGAAAAAGGAGAGCGTAAGGCAGGTCTTATATTGGTTATTCTAATTTGTTTTTTATCCGGCTTAGTTCCGTTTATTATTCTATATATAGGATACCAAATACATACCATACTGGGAATTATAATAGAAAGCTTTTTTTGCTATCAGATGCTTGCGGTAAAATCCTTAAAACAGGAAAGTATGAAGGTATATGAAGAATTAAAAAAAGGTGATTTACAAGGTGCCAGATATGCAGTTTCCATGATTGTGGGACGTGATACAAAAGCATTGGACGAAAAGGGAATTACAAAGGCAGCAGTAGAAACAGTTGCAGAAAATACTTCAGATGGTATTATTGCACCACTGTTTTATATGGCAATTGGAGGCCCGGTGCTGATGTTTATATATAAAGGGATAAATACAATGGATTCTATGGTGGGGTATAAAAACGAAAGATATATCAACTTTGGAAGATATGCTGCCAAACTGGATGATATTGTAAATTATATTCCTGCCAGAATTTCAGCATGGTTGATGATTGCAGCTGCTTATTTAAATAGATTTGATGGTAAAAACGCAAAAAGAATTTTTTTCAGAGACCGATATAATCATGCAAGTCCTAATTCTGCACAGACAGAAGCAGTAATGGCGGGAGCTTTAAACATACAGCTTGCCGGAAATGCGTATTATTTTGGAAAACTGTATGAAAAACCTACTATCGGAGATGCAAATCGAGAAATAGAATATGAAGATATCAAACATGCCAATACTTTACTATATGTAAGTGCCTTTTTAGGTGCAGTGATTTTTGTTGCAGTAAGAACCGCAGTATTGGCAGGTGTTATATTTCTTTAAAGGAGATTGAAAACCATGACAAAAATACACATACACGGAGGAGATGTATATCGCAATCCCGGTATTTTAGATTTTTCCGCAAATTGTAATCCTTATGGAATGCCCAAAGGTGTAAAAGAAGCAGTAATACAAGCTCTTGATAAAGCGGAATGTTATCCTGATGTAAAATGCGATACCCTTCGCAGAGCACTGGCAAAAGAAGAAGAAGTGCCGGAAGAAAAGATTATATGCGGCAATGGAGCAGCGGATTTAATTTTCGGTCTGGTATTAGCAAGAAAGCCGAAAAAGGCATTGCTTCTTGCCCCTACTTTTGCAGAATATGAACAGGCGTTGTCTTCTGTAGAATGTGAAATCGTGTATGTGCCATTGTCAGAAAAAGAGGGATTTGTTCCTCAGGAGAACTTTATAAATGCTATTACAGAAGACGTTGATATGGTATTTTTTTGTAATCCGAATAATCCAACGGGTATACTGGCAGAAAGAGAGTATGTGGAGAAAATTTTACAGCGCTGTAAAAAAAATAATGCGTTTTTTGTGCTGGATGAGTGCTTTATTGATTTTATAGAAAATCCTGAAGATTATACTATGAAAGAATATTTACAAACTTACACAGACTTTTTTTTATTAAAGGCATTTACCAAGAAATATGCAATGGCAGGAATTCGCCTGGGATATGGATTCTGCAGCGACAAAAATACTTTAGAAAATATGCAGGCGGTAATGCAGCCTTGGAATGTGTCGGTACTTGCTCAGGAAGCAGGCGTAGCGGCGTTAAAAGAAAAAGAATATGTCAAAGAAACATTTGATAAAATTAAGATTGAAAAAGAATGGCTTTTAGGAAAATTGAAAGAATTGGATATTTGCTGTTATCCGTCAAAAGCGAATTATATCTTTTTTAAAGGTCCTTTGCATTTAAAAGAAAAATGCCTGAAACAGGGGATTTCCATAAGAGACTGCAGTAATTATCCAAATCTGGACGAGGGGTTTTATCGTATTGCAGTTCGAAAAAGGGAAGAAAATGAAAGATTAATAGAAGTTTTGGAATATATTTTAAAAGGGGAAAAGAGGAAATAGTAATGGCAAAGGCAATTATGATACAGGGAACAATGTCCAATGCAGGAAAAAGTCTTTTAGCTGCAGGACTTTGCAGAATATTTAAACAGGATGGCTATCGAGTAGCGCCTTTTAAATCTCAGAACATGGCACTGAATTCTTTTATTACAAAAGAAGGCCTGGAAATGGGGCGGGCACAGGTGATGCAGGCAGAGGCAGCCGGAATTCAGCCTTCTGTATTAATGAATCCTATTCTTTTAAAACCTACAAATGATGTGGGAAGTCAGGTTATTGTAAACGGAGAAGTGCTTGGCACTATGAGTGCAAGGGATTATTTTCAATATAAGAAACAGCTTATTCCAAAAGTTATGGAAGCATATCATAAATTAGAAGAAGATTATGATATTATTGTGATTGAAGGAGCGGGAAGTCCTGCGGAAATCAATTTGAAAAAAGAAGATATTGTCAATATGGGTATGGCAAAACAGGCAAAAGCCCCTGTACTTCTGGTTGGAGATATTGACAGAGGAGGTGTCTTTGCACAGCTGATAGGAACGGTAATGCTTCTGGAAGAAGACGAGCAGAAAATGGTAAAAGGCATGATTATCAATAAATTCCGGGGAGATAAAACCATTTTAGACCCAGGCGTAGTGAGTTTGGAAGAAAAAACAGGTATTCCGGTAGTAGGTGTAGCGCCTTATATGGAATTAGAAGTAGAGGATGAAGATAGCTTGACCGAGAGGTTTTCTGACAAACAGGAAATCGGAGCAATTGACATTGCAGTCATTCGTGTTCCCAGAATTTCCAATTTTACGGATTTTAATGCTTTGGAAATGATTTCCGGTGTTTCTCTGCGTTATGTAAAATCAGTCGGTGAACTGAAAAATCCGGATATGATTATTTTACCGGGAACAAAAAACACCATGGAAGATTTACTCTGGTTAAGACAGAATGGATTAGAAGCGGCAATTTTGAAAAAAGCGGCAGAAGGAAAGATTATTTTTGGCGTTTGCGGCGGTTATCAGATGTTGGGAGAAAAGCTTTCTGATCCTGATGGCATTGAAGCAGGCGGAGAGATAAATGGTATGGGACTTTTACCAATGGAAACGATATTTCGAAATTCTAAAACCCGTACAAGAGTTTCCGGTATTTTCCCAAAAGTGGAAGGTGCATTAAGCACTCTTACCGGTATACAATTAGAAGGATATGAAATTCACATGGGAGAGAGTGTACTTTTCGAAGGCGCTCGTCCTTTAACAGAGATCACTGACCAGGTAGAAAATATAACAAAAGTAGATGGGGCTTATTCGGACAATGTATATGGTTCTTATGTACATGGTATTTTTGATAAAGAAGAAGTAGCCAAAAATGTAGTAAAGGCTATTGGAGCAAGAAAGGGCATTGATGTCTCACAAATGACGGGGATTGATTTTGCTGCATTTAAGGAAACTCAATATGATAAACTGGCAGATGGTCTCAGAAAACATTTAGATATGAAGAAAATTTATGAGATTTTAGAAGCCGGATTGGAATAAATAGAGAGGCAGACAACAGATGAAGGTAGAATTAGAAAATGTAAAACCAAAAGAAATTGAAACAAGGAGTTTTGAAATCATTACAGAGGAGTTAGGAGATAAGAAATTAACTCCCGGTACAGAGTGTATTGTGAAAAGATGTATTCATACAAGCGCTGATTTTGACTATGCAGATAATCTGTGTTTTTCGCCTCAGGCGGTGGAAAAAGCAATTGAGGCAATTAAAAACGGAGCCTGTATTGTTACAGATACACAGATGGCAAAAGCCGGAATTAACAAAAAAGCACTGGCAAAATATGGTGGTGAGGTATATTGCTTTATGTCTGATGAAGACGTAGCAAAGAAAGCAAAGGATATGGGGACTACCAGAGCAACAGCAAGTATGGATAAGGCAGCGGAGCTTGGAAAACCGTTGATTTTTGCTATTGGAAACGCACCTACAGCTCTTGTAAGGCTTTATGAATTGATAAATGAGAAAAAAATCTCTCCTTATTTGATTATAGGGGTTCCCGTTGGCTTTGTAAATGTGGTACAATCTAAGGAAATGATTATGGATACAGAAGTTCCTTATATTGTTGCTAAAGGAAGAAAGGGCGGAAGCAATATTGCTGCATGTATCTGTAATGCATTGTTATACATGATTGATAATGAAAGAGATTACTGGAAATAGGAATTTCAGGAAGGAAAAAACATGAAATGTGATCGATGCGGAAAAGAAATACCGGATACGGACCTTTATTGTGGGCGATGCGGAAAAGCTGTTTTTCCGGAGTATATGGATGAGGATGATATATGGGCTTATTATAAGACAGACGAGGAATTGGAAGAGATTTTAAGAGCAGAGCAGGGAGAGAATGAAAAAGAACCTGTAAAGCCTTTAAAAATGATGAAAACTCCGAAACCAAAAGAAGAACCAAAAGAAGAAATAAAAGAAGAATCTGTTCCGAAAGAAGAGGTTTTGGAAGAAAGTCTTCCGGAAGAAGAAATACCGGAGAGCACCGAAGAAGAGATTGAAGAACTTTCGGTTATAGAATCTGAGGCAGAGTTAAATTCGGAAATCCAATCTAAGGAACAGAAAAGTATAGAAGAACCTATTCAAGAGATTACACCTCAAGAAAATCAAAAAGAAAAGAATATTTGGGAAGAAGATTTTTTTGAGGATGAAGAAGAGGATGAGGAAGAAGAAAAGTTTCATCTAAATCCTCAGAAAAAAAAGAAAAGAAGAAAAATTGCTTTTTTCATTACTTTTATTTTGCTTGTATGTTTGGGAATTGGTCTTGCATGGGGAATGAAGCGGATGAGAGATTTAGACAGCCAAGAAAAGGAGTATTATGAAAAATTACATAAAGAAGTGGTTCATCAGGATACTTCGTCTTCAGAGACTCAAGAAGAAGTGGATGAGAAATCTGTCAAAGATGAGCCGCAGCAGGAAGAAACATCAAAGCAGGAGAATTTTCAATTTGTAAATCCGGATGAAATTGATTTTTCTCAATATCAAAAAGTTATTGCTGCCAGTACAGAGCAAAATTCGATTAAAGAGTCTGATACTTATGATTACAGTGCCAAAAGTGCAGTTGATGGTGACATTACTACTTCCTGGCAGGAAAATGAAGATGGTACAGGAGAGACATCAGGTATTCAAATAAATTTTGATGGAAATCACAAGATTCGTTATCTTGTATTGTATTTAGGAAACTGGAGAGGAGATCAACTCTGGAAATACAGTGCACGTCCCAAAACGCTGACTATTCAGGTGGGTGATAGTTGGATGTGGAATTTTCTGATGAGAAGAAAAAGTTTTGTCTTTCCTTTGATGAGCCAATCGATGCGTCTTACATTTCCATGCATATCGCATCTTCTTATGAAGGAAGCAGATGGAACGACAATGGTATTTCAGAAGTAGAGATATATGAATAAACGATCCGTTGGGAGCTTTTTACCTCAACATCTTATTATTCCATGGCAAATGGTTTCTTTTGTTTGCCATGGAATAACTGCGTTTATTTATCGAAAAAATAATTATAGGAATATGGAGAAATTATGAAGAAAGAGCAACGAATAAGAGAAGTCAGAAGAAAAAGAGGAATTTTGTTTGGAATTTTAGCAATTTGTATTCTTTGCCTGTCAATTGTTTTAGGCGGAATAAAATTAAAACAGGCCTATGACAGAAAGCAGGAAGAAAAAGCCAGAATAGCAGCAGAAGAAGAACGTAGAAGACAGCAGGAAGCAGAGGAGAGGCGAAAACTGGAAGAACGATTAAATGTTCAGATTGATATGGACATTTACAGTAAGGCTGCGATTGTGAAAGATGTACAGAATAATAAGGTGTTGGCTTCTAAAAATGCAGAAGAAAGAATTTATCCTGCATCTATGACAAAAATACTCACTGCATTGATTGCCGTGGAAGAACTTTCAGACTTAGAGGAGAAAATCAAAATTCCTGTGGAAGAGGTTTTAGCAGAATATGAAAGAGGTGCTTCTATGGCAGGATTTCAGCCCGGAGAAGAAGTTTCTGTAAAAGATTTGTTATATGGCTTGATGCTGCCGTCAGGAGCAGAATGTTGTACTGCGTTGGCATGTAAAATATCAGGAAGTGAAGATGCTTTTGCTGAGAAAATGAATGAGAGGGCAAAAGAACTTGGAATGTTAAATTCTCATTTTGTCAATGCTTCCGGTTTGCATGAAGAAGAACATTATACAACTGTGACAGATATGATGCTCTTGTTGGAACAGGCAATTAAAAATGAAACATTTTATAAAATTTTCACCACCCGTTCGTATACAACTGCTCCCACAGTGGCAGAACCGGATGGAATTACCTTTGAAAGTACTATGTATGATAAAAAATCGTCTTTAGAAGTAACAGACGGAGAAATTTTAGGTGGTAAGACGGGATTTACAAAGGCGGCAGGACTGTGCTTGGCAAGTCTGGCAAATGTAGAAGGTCAGGAGTACATTCTAGTGACAGCAGGAGCAGATGGAAACCATAATACAGAGCCTTTCCATGTGTTGGATGCTGAAAATATCTACAGTCAGATAGGAGCTGCAATTCAAAGTGAGTAAAAAAGAAAAATATTGGATAAAAGCAGATAATTTTTTTCCAAAAGCAGTTGTCTTTGACATGGATGGCTTAATGCTGGATACAGAACGAATTATCAAGTATAGCTGGGATGTGACAGGAGAAAATCTGGGATACGGAAAACTGGGAGAGAATATAAAAAATACGCTTGGTATGAACAGAGTCCAGAGAAACTCTTATTTTTTAGATAAATATGGGGAAGGTTTTCCTTTAGAGGCTTTTTTAGATGGATATCATCAAGTCTATCATAACTATGAAAAGGAAAAAGGAATTCCTAAAAAAGAAGGATTGCTTTCCCTTTTAGACTATTTAAAAAAGAAAGATATTCCTATGGCAGTTGCAACTTCTACACATCAAAAGTATGCGAAAGCTGCACTGAAAGAACAGGGTATTTTTCATTATTTTCAGGAAATTGTAACCGGAGACTGTGTGGAATATGGAAAGCCCCATCCGGCTATTTATGAACTGGCGTGCAAAAAATTAAGAGTAGAGCCTTATTTTGCTTTAGCTTTAGAGGATTCTTATAATGGAATTATCTCAGCAGGAAAAGCAGAAATGAAAGTGATTATGATACCGGATCTCTTAGAAGATGAAACACCTGTAAAAGAATATTTATATGGGAAATTAAAGACACTGGAAGATGTGAAAAAATGGATGAACAGAAGTTTCCATTAAGAATGGAGCAGCCTCATTAAGTATCTAATGGGGTTGCTCCTGTTTTTTAATTATCAATAGCCTTTAAATGTTCAATAAAGAGTTTTCGGATACCTGGATATTCTCCTAAACCTTTTAATACAGGCTCTACATCATAGCCTTCCGCTTTAAATTGACTGTACCAGGAGTCTGGTTCATTGCTTGCCATATCATTTTTTGCATGGTCTCCGGCTACAATCATGAAAGGAGCTAAAACTACCTTTTTCGGTTGATAAGCGTGAACCATTTTTAACAGACTTTCCATAGTAGGGTAGGCTTCCACAGTTCCCAGAAAAATATTGTCATACCCCTTATCTTTAAAAGTATAGTCTAAAGCTGCATAAATTGCGTTTGCGTAGTGAGTAGTTCCGTGTCCCATAAGAACCAAAACTTCGTCTTTGTTTAAGTGTTTAAATTCAGAAGTAATGGCATCGATAACAGCCAGATTGTCCTGCTCGCTGGTAAGAAGAGGGTCTCCAAAGGAAATAGAGTGAAACTGTTCCTGAAATGCAAGGGCATCTTCTTTCATAAGGTCGTTTTCGATACCATTGATAACATGGGTAGGCTGAACCAGTACATCTGTAATACCATCCTGAAGCATTTGTTCCATAGCTTCTTTTACAGTACAGATATGTATCCCATCTCTGGAATTTACTTTTTTAATAATCATTTTACTGGTCCATGCACGGTAGAGAGAGTAAGCAGGAAAGGCATCCTGCATATCTTTTTCAATGGCATCAATGGTGATTTTTCTGGTATCATTGTGACTTGTTCCAAAGCTTACAGCCAAGATTGCTTTTTTTGTTTCTTTTGACACGGTTTTTGTTCCTCCATAGTGTGTATTTATTTTCACATCTGAGATGTATTTTTCTAAAGTATTTAAGTTTTTCGGAAGTGGGAGAGAGGATTTTAGAATTCCTTTTCTGCATAAACTTTCAAAAAGCTCCAGTACTGCAGGAGGCTCTAAATTGGTCTGCTTTAAAACACCTCGATTACTGAATACCTGAGCCGGAGTGCCATGCATCAAAACTTTCCCTTCGTGGAATAATAAAACTTCATCTGCCCATTCATAAGCATAATCTACATCATGAGTTGCCATTAAAACAGTAATGCCATTTTGCGTCATCTGGTCTACAATATGGTTTACCATAGTCGTATGCTTAGGGTCTAAAGCAGCAGCGGGCTCATCCAAAATAATAATTTCCGGTTTCATGACAAGAATATCGGCAATAGAAACCTGCTTTTTCTGTCCACCGCTTAGCGCATGAGTTGGTTTATGACGGAAAGGTGTAATTTCCAGATAATCAATGACTTCTTCGACTTCTTTTTTTGTTTCTTCTTCCGAATGTCCCAAATTTAAAGGTCCAAAAGAAATTTCCTGATAGACACTGGCTGAAAAAAGCTGATTATCCGGATCTTGAAAAACAATTCCGATTTTGCTTCGCAAATCTAAAAGTTCTTTTTTCTTATAAGTAACTTCTTTATTATGGAAGAAAAGTTTTCCCTTTTGTGGCTTTAAAATACCTGTACAGCATAGAAAAAAGGTAGATTTTCCGCTTCCGTTAGCGCCCATAAATGCGATTTTTTGTCCTTTTTTGATTTCCAGAGAAAGTCCGTTTAAAGAATGGCTTTGTTCGTCATCATAAGAAAAATATAAATCTTCCGCTTTTAAAATAATATCTGAATTCATGAAAAAAATCTCCTCCATACAGCAAACAGAAATAGAGCTGAGTCAAAAAGTATAATGGCAACAATCACTTTCTTTTTCGGAGGCTGGTTTTCTGATAATACGTGAATTGTGTCATCATAACATCTGGCCTCCATAGAAGCATATAAGCGATTAGAACGTTCAACAGCCCTGATCATTAAAACAGAACCTAACATTCCAAATGATTTTAAAGATGTTTTATAATTTCGGTTTCCAAGACGGCAATTTTGTGCTGTGGATAGAGCAGAAGCAGTATCCAAAAGTACGAAAATAAAACGATAAATTAAAAGCATCAATTCTATCAGCAGTTTAGGACAGTGAAGCTTTTTAAGAACCTGTAAAATATCCGGCATAGGTGTAGTAAAAGATAAAAAATACAAACAGGATACTGCTCCTAAAGCTGTAAAAATAAGCTGTACTGCATAAAAAAAAGAGGAATAGCTGGTGGTAATATACCAGTTTCCCACAGGGATAGCAAACATATCCATAGGTGTATGGGTTAAATGAAACATAATCGCAATAGTACTAAGTAATAAAAAAATAATGGGAGCAGTGAGAAAACGTAAATAACGAGAAACAGGGACCCCACCTTTCTTTACGGTAAGAATCCCTGTAACTGCTAATACGATACTTGCCACTGCAATAGAACGACTCATTACACAAATACAAAGTGTAATTATTGCAAAGGCAAATTTCTCACCGGCGTTTTCATATCTGAGTCTGGAATGATAGCAAAGCTTATCAATGACAATCATAGGAAAACTCCTTTCAAAGAGAAATATTAATTATCGTCTTTCATCCATTTCTTACGTTCTACGAAACGTCCCATGATGAAAGCAATGATACCTACACCAATTCCTGTCTGGAGACAGAAGAGAAGACTTTCTACTTCTCCCGGAAGTTCTCCACCAATAAGTTTTTCGAAAATCGGAGTTGCCCATGGTTCGTAGGAAGAGTCTACTTCTTCTACAACTTGGCTTCCGGCATCATCAGAGCCACCGAATTCTGCATCTTTTAATGCAAATAATGGAACAAAAGCAATTAAGAAAATTACAAGAATGGCAAGAAGTACTTTCTTTTTCATATTATTTTCCCTCCTTTAAGTAACCAATAGCACGAAGTTCAGGTTTTGCATAAGTTTCTAATCCCTGAATAATCAAAACAGTAATAATACCTTCGATGATAGCCAGAGGTACCTGTGTGGGAGCAAATACTGTAAGGAATTTACCCATAGCAGCCATAAAAGTGGTATCTGCATTGTGGGCAAGTGCCATCTGTGCTGCAGTAACGCAGTAAGTAAATAAGTCACCTAAAGTTGCTGCAAGAAAAATAGAAACAACCTTATTTACCTTTGCTTTTTTACATAATACGAAAATTCCGTAGGAAACAAACGGACCTGCAATTGCCATAGAAAAAGTGTTTGCTCCGATCGTAGTCAGACCACCGTGAGCTAATAAAATAGCCTGAAATAAAAGGACAATCAGTCCTAAAATAGAAACGGCAGAAGGTCCGAACAAAATAGCGCCTAATCCTGTTCCGGTCATGTGAGAGCAGCTTCCTGTTACAGACGGAATTTTCAGTGATGAAATTACAAATACAAAAGCTCCTGACATGGCAAGGAGTGTAATCAGATTTTTATGTTCGGCTAAAGTTTTTTTAATAGATAAAAATCCGGCAACTAAAAACGGAATACATAAAGCACCCCATGCAATACAAAAGCTGCCTGGCAGATAGCCCTCCATAATGTGCATTGCACTGACATTAGACATTATTCCGAAAGTAAGTGCGAAAATACTTGTCAGTACAAAAAGTCGTTTACGTTGTTTACTCATTTTTCTTCTCCCTTCTGATTATAAAAATAGTATGCATTTCTATGCAATAAAAAAACCTGTCCGGTACATACCGACAGGCTATCAGAAGAACAAGAGGTTCCAGCGAAATTGATATGCTATGAGCCAACCTGTTCTTACACACGGCCATCGTTCGTAACCTGTGTAAATCGTATGTACAAGGCAGGTCTTCTGACTCAGGCATCATCATTTTATTTCGTCTTCCCAGTTAACTCCAGTGACATAGTGAAATAAAACTTCTCCATTACAGCGGCGTGACCGTGCGAGATTTTCACTCAGCTTTCCTATTCTCCTGTAAGCAGGCACCTCGAACATTCAATTCTGAATTCATTGTAACATACTATCTGATTTTGTCAATAATCAATAAGTTGCACCGAAAACAATTCTGTGCTAATATGAAAAAAATTATGTAAAAACAAAAGATTTAGGAGATGGAAGAAGAAATGAGTATTTCCATGGTGGGAATTGATTACAACAAAGCGTCTGTAGACGTGCGTGCACAATTTTCCTTTACAAAAAAAAATGCAGTATTAGCGATGGAAAAATTAAAAGAAATTCCCGGAATTTTAGGCTGCATTATTTTATCTACCTGCAATAGAATGGAGATTTGGGCAAGTACACAGGAAGAATGGGAGGGTTCTCTTTTTAATTTTCTGTGTGAAGAAAAAGGAAAAAATCCTGAAGAATTTCGCAGATATTTTGTGGAGCGAAAGGAAGGAGAAGCTATTGAGCATCTTTTTTACCTGACAAGCGGCTTAAAATCTCAGATTTTGGCAGAAGATCAGATTATTACTCAGGTAAAGGATGCCCTATCCATGGCAAGAGATGTTTATTGTACAGATAATGTCCTGGAAGTTTTGTTTCGCATGGCAGTTACTGCTGCAAAACGGGTAAAAACCGAGGTCGTATTTTCCAGAGGTAACAGTTCAGTGATTCATCAGGCCATTCAAAAATTGAGAGAGACAGGCTACTCTTTAGATGGTATTACCTGTATGGTAATCGGAAACGGTGAAATGGGGAAAGTGGCTGCACTGGCTTTGGCAGAAGCAGGTGCCCATGTGACGGTTACGGTGCGTCAGTATCGCAGTGGAATTGTCAGTATTCCAAAAGGATGTGACAGAATTAACTATGGAGAACGTATGGAATTCTTCCCTGCCTGTGATTTAATTGTCAGTGCAACAGCAAGTCCTAATTTTACACTTACGAAAGAGCTGATACAGCAGACAGCAACAGGAAAGAGACAGCAGATTTTAATTGATTTGGCAGTCCCAAGAGATATCGAACCTTCTGTAAAAGAAATAGAAGGTATAACTCTTTATGATATTGACAGTTTTAAAATTGACACAAATTCTCTGGAACTTCAGGAAAGTATGCAAAAAGCAGCAGAGATATTAAAAGAGCAGATGGAAGATTTTTACTGCTGGTATGACGGAAGAAGTTTAATCCCACGTATTCAGGACATTCAGGCAGAAGCTGTTCAGGACTTAAATCTGCGTATTCTGAAGATTTTGCGAAAGACGCCTATGGAAGATGAAGACAGGGAAAATTTATTAAATGCCATAGATACAGCAGCCGGAAAAGTTGTAAGTAAAATGATGTTTGGGCTTCGTGATACTTTGGAAAAAGAAGAATTTTTAAATTGTGTAGAAGGGCTGGAAAAACTTTATGGAGCGTAAAGAAAAGAAGTTTTTTCCTCTGTTTGTAGATTTAACACAGAAAAAAGCAGTAGTTATCGGAGGCGGAAAAATTGCTTCCAGAAGAATTCAAACGTTGCAGACTTTTGTGGGCGAAATTACAGTTGTCGCACCTGTATGTACAGAAGAAATAAAGACGCTTTATGAGAACGGAGAAATTATATATAAACAGAAAAAGTATGAGATAGCAGATATAGAAGATGCTGATCTTGTCTTAGCAATAACAGATGATTATGATTTAAATGAAGAAATATACAAGATTTGCAAAGAGAAGAATATACCAGTAAATGTAGCCAGCAATCAGCAAAAATGCGATTTTCATTTTCCGGGAATTCTGGAATATGAAGATGTGATTGTGGGATTTAACGGATGCGGAAAAAATCATAAAAAAGTTCGCCAGGTAAAAGAAATGATACAGGAAATGCTCAGTCATAAAGGGGAGTAGAAATGAGAAAAATAGTAATCGGAAGCAGAGAAAGTAAACTTGCAGTAGTGCAAAGTGAAATGGTACGGGAGTATATTCAGAAAAATAATGAAGATGTTCAGGTGGAAATTTTCACAATGAAAACTACCGGGGATAAAATTTTAGATAGAACATTGGATAAAATCGGAGGAAAAGGGCTGTTTGTAAAAGAACTGGATAAAGCTCTTATAGAGAGAAAAACGGAATTGTCCGTACACAGTTTAAAAGATATGCCTATGGAAATCCCAGAGGATCTGCCTATTGTGGCATTTTCCAAAAGAGAAGATCCAAGAGATGTACTGGTGTTACCAAAAGGGGTTACTCAGTTAGATTATACAAAACCTATTGGATGTTCCAGTTTAAGACGAATTTTACAGTTAAAAGAAATCTTTCCTGATATGGAATGTAAAAGTGTAAGAGGAAATGTACAGACACGTTTGAAAAAGTTAGATGACGGAGAATATAGCGGTCTTTTATTAGCAGCAGCTGGCTTAAAGAGATTAGGACTGGAAGATAGAATCGCCCGTTATTTTGAACCGGAGGAGATGATACCGGCAGCCGGTCAGGGGATTTTAGCAATTCAGGGAAGAAATGACGTAGATTACAGTTATTTAAAAAATTACGGAGACGAAAATGCTGCTTATGCGGCATTGGCAGAAAGAGCTTTCGTGAGATATTTAAACGGAGGTTGTTCATCTCCGGTAGCAGCTCATGCAACCATAGAAGATGGGCAGATTACTCTTCGTGGACTGTATTATGATGAAAATACCGGAAATTATGAAAAGGGATTAAAAAAGGGCAGTACAGAAAAGGCAGAAGAATTGGGAGTTTCTCTTGCAAAAGAGCTGCAGGAAAGGAGTAAAGCGCATGTGTAAAGGTAAAGTCTGGCTGGTGGGAGCCGGTCCGGGAGATATCGGATTGTTTACTTTAAAAGGAATGGAAATTTTACAGCAGGCAGAGGTTGTGGTGTACGACAGTCTGGTAGGACAAGGGGTTTTATCACAAATTCCAAAGACTGCTCGTTGCATTAATGTTGGAAAACGAGCTTCTCATCACACCATGCCTCAGGAAGAGATTAATAAGGTTTTATTGGACGAAGCAAAAAGGGGATATCGTGTAGTACGCTTAAAAGGGGGAGACCCATTTCTCTTTGGCAGAGGTGGAGAAGAATTGGAACTGTTAATTCAGGAAGAAATTCCCTATGAAATTGTACCGGGAGTGACCTCTCCTATTGCAGTACCGGCATATAACGGAATTCCTGTTACTCATCGCGACTTTACATCCTCTCTTCACATTATTACAGGACATAAGAAAAAAGGTGCAGCCTATGATATTGATTTTGAAGCATTGGTTCGCACAAAAGGAACTTTAGTTTTTTTAATGGGAGTCAGCGCTTTATCTGATATTTGTCAGGCACTTTTAGACGCGGGTATGGAAAAAGATATGCCCGCGGCTATTTTACAAAAAGGCACAACAGCCGCACAGAAAAGAATTGTGGCAACGGTTTCTACTTTACCGGAAGAAGTACGGCGTCAGGGAATTGAAACACCTGCGATTATTGTAGTAGGGAAGGTTTGTGCTTTGGCAGATGATTTTGCATGGTATGAAAAACTTCCGCTTTTCGGCTACAAAGTATTAGTTACAAGACCAAAAGAAGCTGCATCTTCTATGGCGGCAAAACTTAGAAAGCTGGGAGCAGAAGTACTGGAATTACCTGCTATTAAAACTACTGCAAAACAGGAAAATACAGCTCTTTTGAGTGCTTTTGAGCATTTGCAGACCTATGACTGGATTGCTTTTACCAGCCCTAAGGGAGTAAAAGTTTTCTTTGAAGAAATGCAAAAAGCAAAGGTAGATGTAAGAAAACTGGGAAATGCAAAATTTGCAGTAGTAGGCACAGGAACACAGAAAGCATTGCAGGAAAAAGGCTTTTTTGCAGATGCCATGCCGGAACTTTTTGACGGGGAATCCCTTGGAAAACTGCTGTGTGAAAAGTGCAGCGGCAAAGAGAAAATTTTACTTCCAAGAGCAGAAATCGGCAGTCAGGAAATCGTAGAAGAATTAAAGAAAAAATCAGGAATTACTATTGACGATATTGGTATTTATGAAACTCTTTATGAAAAATCGGAAATCATTGATGAAAAGAAAGAATTTGAAGCGGGAAGTATAGATTGTGCGGTCTTTACCAGTGCATCTACAGTAAAAGGTTTTGTAGAAGCAGTACCGGGACTGGATTACAGTAAGGTGAAAGCTGCTTGTATCGGAAAGCAGACGAAAGCAGCAGCAGATAAATATTCTATGAAAACTTACATGTCAAAAGAAGCATCTATTGACAGTCTTCTGGAATTAGTAATAGAATTAAAAAAGAATTCAGAGAAAAAGGAGTTGTAGAATTATGAATATCAGACCGAGAAGGTTAAGAGGAAATGAAATCCTGAGAAAAATGGTACGTGAAACCAGAGTAGATAAAAGTTCTCTGATTTATCCGATATTTGTGAAAGAAGGAACAGGAATAAAAGAGGAAATTCCAACTATGCCGGGACAATATCGTTACAGTATTGATACTTTGTTAAAAGGCTTGGAAGAAACTTTAGATGCAGGGGTCAGTAAAGTTATGTTTTTCGGAATTCCTGACAAGAAAGATGAAGTAGGAAGTCAGGCCTATGCGGAAGACGGAATTGTACAAAGAGCAGTTACAAAAGCCAAGGAAACTTTTGGAGATGATTTGTATCTAATTACAGATGTATGTATGTGTGAATATACTTCTCATGGACACTGTGGTGTTTTGTGTGGTCATGAAGTCGAAAATGACAAGACTTTGGAACTTTTAGCCAAAACCGCCCTTTCCCATGTTCAGGCGGGGGCAGATATGGTAGCTCCTTCTGACATGATGGATGGCAGAGTTCTGGCAATCCGTGATTTGCTGGATGAGAAAGGATACAAAGAAGCGCCTATCATGTCTTATGCTGTAAAATATGCTTCTGCATTTTATGGTCCTTTCCGTGATGCCGCCGGTTCAGCACCATCTTTTGGAGATAGAAAAAGTTATCAGATGGATTATCATAACCGCAGAGAAGGATTAAAGGAAGCTTTATTAGACGTAGAGGAAGGTGCAGATATTATTATGGTAAAACCGGCTCTTTCTTATCTGGATGTTATTCGTGAAGTTAAAAACGAGCTTCATGTTCCTGTAGCATCTTATTCTGTCAGTGGTGAATATGCTATGGTAAAAGCAGGAGCGAAACTTGGTTATATTGAGGAAGATAAAATTATCTGTGAAATGGCAGCCAGTGCTTACCGTGCAGGTACAGATATTTATCTGACTTATTTTGCAAAAGAAATTGCAAAATACATCGAAGAAGGGAGAATTGGATAATGACAAAATCAGAGGAATTATTTCAAAGAGCAGTAAAGAGAATACCCGGAGGGGTAAACAGTCCGGTTCGTGCTTATGGCTCAGTAACAGAAGCGCCTCGTTTTATACAGGGAGCTGTGGGTTGTAAAATCTTTGATGTAGATGGCAATGAATATATTGACTATATTGATTCTTGGGGACCTATGATTTTAGGGCATAATAATGAGCAGATTAAAGATGCAGTTATCCGTGCCAGTGAGAATGGATTAAGTTTTGGATGTGCTACAGAAGTAGAAGTGGAAATGGCAGAATTTATCTGTGAAAAAATTCCTCATATAGATATGATTCGTATGGTAAACTCCGGTACTGAGGCAGTAATGAGCGCTTTGCGTGTTGCCAGAGGATATACAGGAAAGAATAAGATTATTAAATTTGCAGGCTGTTATCATGGACATACAGATGCCATGCTGGTAAGTGCAGGAAGCGGTGTAATGACAAGCGGAGTGCCGGACAGTGCAGGTGTCCCAAAAGGATGTACGCAGGATACGATGATTGCAGTTTACAATGATTTAAGCAGTGTAGAAAAACTGTTTCAGGAAAGTGATAATCAGGTGGCTGCTGTTATTGTAGAACCGGTAGGTGCGAATATGGGTGTAGTTCCTCCGGCAGATGGATTTTTACAG
>URHS01000051.1 GCA_900547685.1 uncultured Blautia sp.
CCTTTCAGATGGCGGTGGATGATGACATTCTGGTAAAGAATCCATTCGGATTTCAATTTGCCGGAGTATTGGTAAATGATGCAGTTACAAGAGAGGCAATCACAAAAGACCAGATGAGAAAGTTTCTAAAGTTTGTGCATGACGATGTGGTGTACTGTAAATACTATGAAGTTGTGTACATACTCTTTCATACGGGAATGCGAATATCGGAATTTTGTGGACTGACGCTGAAAGACATTGATCTTGAGAACAGAACTGTGAATATTGACCACCAGTTGCAGAGAACATCGGATATGCGATACATCATAGAAACCACAAAGACAGATGCCGGAACAAGAGTACTGCCAATCACAGAGGATGTGGCACAGATGTTTCAGGCAATCATCGAGGATAGAAATGCGCCAAAAGTGGAGAAATCTATAGACGGATATAGCGGATTTCTATTTTACGATGATAATGGAATGCCACTTGTTGCGATGCATTGGCAACACCGCTTTAATCATATGGTCGGCAGATACAATGACATTTACCGGGTGCAGATGCCAAACATTACACCTCATGTATGCCGACACACCTATTGCTCGAATATGGCAAAATCGGGAATGAATCCTAAGACACTACAGTACCTCATGGGGCATTCGGATATATCGGTTACAATGAATGTGTACACGCATATCGGATTCGATGATGCTGAGGAAGAACTGAAACGAATGGAAGAGTTTAGGAAGGCACAAGCGGAGGTTGAGCAGAAGAAGGAGAAACCGATGTCGCAGAAAATGTTTAAAGTTGTATAATATGGAAATGGACGCTCTGGCTTAGGCTAGGGCGTTTTTTTTCTATGGAAAAGAAGTGAAAAAGACGATATAATAATTGAAACAGACAATATTGAAATTATATTCAGAAAGGGTGAAATTATATGAGCTATAGAGTTACTAAAAATGAGCATGTGATTGATTTAGATACACGATCATTGATATCAGTGCGATATAAAAGAATTACAAAAGCGGTGAATCAGACATTTTGGAATAGTATAAGTGATACGGCACATAGTTTTTATGTCGGATCATATGGAAGAGGAACAGCAATCAATACAAGTGATTTGGATGTGTTAATTGAATTACCAGATGCCGAATATAATCACTTTTCGAATATATATGGAAATGGACCATCAAGACTTTTACAGTCTGTTAAAAATGCAATATTGGACACATATCCTAGAACAGATATTAGGGGAGATGGACAAGTTGTTGTTATAAAGTTTTCGGATGGTATGAAATTTGAAATATTACCAGCTTTTAAAAATAATACTATTTGGGGATGGGATGGAACATATAAATATCCGGATAGCCATATGGGAGGAAATTGGATGTCAACCAATCCCAAAGCAGAGCAGGATGCGATAAAAGAAAAAAATGAACAATCGAATGGACTTCTGTATGATGCGTGTAAACATATTCGTTATATTAGAGACAACAATTTCCAAAGTTATCATTTGTCAGGAATATTGATTGATTCTTTTATGCACAATGCTATTAAGGGATGGCATTTTTTACGTGATGGAGAGCAACCGTCTGGATGTAGAGAAACTTTCGAGGAAGCAATGTTGAAATATTATAATGAAATTTCTTTGAATGGATATATTACACCGCAGATACAAGCACCCGGAAGCAATATGAAGGTGGATGCATCAAAAGGCTGGGATGTATTGGGAAAAGTGCTTAGATATATGGTATAGTGCAGAAAGGTAGAAAGTGCTATGGAGGAAAATCAGGAATTATTATTGAATCAGATAATAGATTTGCATGGGAAGGTTGTTTATACATACACAACTCACCATAAAATACAGAATAGATTAGAGCGTATAAATAAAGGAGTTAAGATTAGTCAGATAATACTTACGGCAGTTTCAACGGTAGGATTTTTGGCGACTGTTATAACAAATCAGTATCTGTTAGCGTGGATAGGTGGGATTACATCAGCATTGTCATTAGGATTTAATTTATATATGAAAGATAGTAACTTGGATGATCGAATAAAAAAACATAAGGATGCAGCAGATGAATTGTGGGATGTTCGAGAAGCATATTCGTCTTTGATAACAGATTTTTGTGATTTGCCTTTGAGTGATATAAGGTCAAGAAGAGATGAAATTCAGTGCATATGGTCAGAGATAAATAAAAAATATCCGGGAACAGATAAAAAAGGATACAAAGAGGCTCAAAAGTCATTGAAAGATGAAGAGGAACAGACTTTTAATGAGGGAGAAGCAGAAAATTTTTTGCCTGTAGCAAGCAGGAAGAAAAGGAGTTGACGCATAATGGGAAGAAGAATAAGCAATTCAAAAGAACAATTTTATTATTCATTGATTGAAAATGAAAGACTAAAGGATATGGAGATTTTCAATGTATTAAAAGAAAAATACATGGATTTTTATAATGTGTGTGAAAAATTTGCTGATATTTCGTTGAATGCACCGAAGTATAGGGTGCCTGGTACTTGTGATGTCCAAGGATATTTTCAATTTAAAGATATTGAAAGGGCAAAGCGTAGTGCAAAAGCATTTTTTGCTGATAATTCTTTGAAAAATGTTGATGAATATATGTTAGCAATTAGGACGATGTACAGACTTGCAGTAGATTTTAATGATTCAAGATGTTTGGGAGGAATTGTAAAACCAGAAAATGCAGATTCGTCATATGGTTCTTTTGGAACTTATTATAACTTTGCTGAGATGCCTTCTAATATATGGCAGGATGTAGAAAAAGAAACAAAAGAATTTATTCAAAATCCTTAGTAGTAAACCTTTCCCTTTTACTACCAATTTTACTACTAACAGGTAGTAATAACTTGCTTAATTCTGCTCTGATTTGCCACAATCTGTAATTTCAGAGCAAACTACACAAATCCCAGAAACCCTTGCAAAACAGGGCATTTCCGGTCAAAACAAGGAGAACCAAAACTATGATAAAAGTATTATTCATCTGCCACGGCAACATCTGCCGCAGCCCCATGGCTGAATTTGTTTTTAAAGACTTAGTCGTAAAATCCGGCTATGCATCTGATTTTTACATTTCTTCCGCTGCCACCAGCACAGAGGAAATCGGAAATCCGGTTCACCACGGAACAAGAAACAAGCTGGCGCAGTTTCATATTTCCACAGCAGGTAAATATGCTGTTCAAATGAAAAAATCAGATTATGAAAAATACGATTATTTGATCGGAATGGACGATTGGAATATCAGAAATATAAACAGAATAATCGGACAAGACCCTCAAAACAAAGTACATAAACTTTTAGACTTTACCGATAATTCAAGAGCCATTGCAGACCCCTGGTATACAGGAGATTTTGATAAAACTTATGAGGATATCAAAGAGGGATGCGAAGCATTTTTGGAATATTTAAAGCATCAAGGTGAAATTTTCTAAAGACAGGTAGGGATAAAAATGAATGAAACAATAGAAGGCGTATTAAAACAACAGGAATTTTGGGAGAAGCTTACAGAGGAACAGCAAAAGCTGATTCTTAAGGAATCTAGGGTAATAAGTTATGAAACAGGCGAGATTGTTTATTCAGGAGCCAGAGAATGTCTTGGTGGACTTTTGGTTTTAAATGGGAGCCTTAGGACGTATTTATTATCTGATGAAGGGAAAGAAGTCACTATTTATCGTTTACGGGAAGGAGATGTTTGCTTTTTGGCAGCATCCTGTATTCTTTCTGCAATTACTTTTGATGTGGAAATAGAAGCTCAGGGTTCCACACAGGTACTTCTTATTCCTACTCGAATTCTTTCTATATTAACCAAGGAAAATATTTATTTGGAGAATTTTATGTATAAAGAAACTGCCAGACGCTTTTCCGATGTAGTGGAAGCATTACAACAGCTGATGTTTTTAAGTCTTACACAGAGAATTGCATCATTTTTATTAGATGAGGCAGCAAAAAACAAGACTTCCAGTATTACCATGACACATGAAGAAATTGCGAAAATTATTGGAAGTGCCAGAGAAGCAGTCAGTCGTATTTTAAAACAGCTTGCAAAACAGGGATATATATCTTTAAACAGAGGCGAAATAAAAATCGAGAAAAGAGAAGAGCTTTATAAACTTCTATAAAAACTTACAGACAATGATAAAAAAATGAGAGCTGCGGTAGAAGTGAATCTTACATCGCAGCTCTTGTTTTACTAAATTTATGAGCATAACAAGTTAAATTATTTTAACAAAGCTTCCAACTGTTTTTTAGGAACAGCCCCTACGGATTTGTCAGCGACCTGCCCATTTTTAAATACCAGTACGGTAGGGATGTTCATAATACCGTATTGTGCTGCAAGAGAAGGTTCTGCGTCTACATCGATTTTTCCTACTTTGTAACATCCATTGGCTTCTTCTGCCAGTTCCTCAATAACCGGCGCCAGCATTTTGCATGGCATGCACCAGCTTGCCCAAAAGTCAACCAGTACCGGTACGTCAGATTGTAACACTTCTTTTGCAAAGTTTTCAGATGTAAATTCCATAGCCATAATAATAGCCTCCTTTAAATATATAATTTTTATTTTTTTGACTTTAAATAATCAACAGCACGTGTTCCTGCAAGTGCACCTTCGTACACTGCTTTTGCAATTTGCAACATACCTCCGGTACAGTCTCCGGCTGCAAAGAGACCAGGCAGGGGAGTGCTGGTGTCTGCTTCAATTAAAATATGATTGTCTTCCATAAAAAGTCCCAATTTTCTGGCAATGTCTGTACTGTCGGCTGTTCCCAGTGCAACGAAGAGACCATCAAGAGGAAAAAGAGTATGATCTTCTAATTGAAGCTGAGAAAGGGAATTTTCTCCTTTAGCAGAGAGAATCTTTCTTTTTTCCAGTTGAATAGTGCCAAGCTCTTCCAATGGAAAGTCTGGCTCTTTTCCGTTGGTTAAAATCGTTACTTTTGATGCAAGGGGCTCTAAAACTTTTGCTTCATGGAGTGCATAAGAGCCATTGCCCAGTACTGCAACTTTCTTTTGACGATAGAAAAAACCATCGCATACAGCGCAGTAGCTGATACCGTTTCCTTCGTATTTTTTCAGTTCTTTTAAGGAAAGGGTATTTCTTTTTGTTCCTGTTGCCAGAATAAGTGCTTTCGTATGATAGATATTTTCAGAGGCCTGTATGGTATATTCTCCATCGTATGTAATTGAAAGCAGTTCATCTTTCACAATAGGAACATTTACAGCTTTTAGTTGAGAAAGCCCATTTTTGTACAACTCTTTTCCGGAAATAGGAGCTGGAAGTCCGTAGTAATTTTCTATCTTTTCTGCTTTTCCTAAAGCACCATATCCGTTGTGAATAACCAGTGGGGGAAAGCCCATACGTACTGCATATAAAGCGGCAGATACTCCGGCAGGACCGGCACCGGCTATGATAAGTTGTTGCATTTCCACTATCAGATACCTCCTTTTTTATTTTATTATAGCAAGCTGTAGTTGATATAAGCAATCCTCATAATTATATGCATACATATTTTATCATATTTTACAAAAATTAGAGATACTAAAATATAAAAATTATGCATTTTTTAAGTGGTAGAACCAGTATATACCGAATGGTATAAAAAAACATGGAAATTATTACAAAAACAAAGAAATAACATTAAAAAGCTACAAGAAAAATTGACAAAAATTTTAGCCTTTTTATGACAAAAAACAAAAATTGACAAATGAAATAATTAGCAGTAATGTGTTTAAGGCAATTTAATAAGAAGACACAAAACAGGTGCCGATTTCTGTTTTATTGCTCACAGCGACAATAGAAAAGAGAAAGGGAGGAATGTCTTACGAACAATATTGCGGAAAGAATTACGGAAGAACTTCAATGTGAAACCGTGTTCAATATTCCGATTTTGGGTGGAATTCCGGTAGGTGAATCTGTGGTAGTTACTTGGATTATTATGGCAGCATTGACCATATTGTCTATAATACTTGTCCGGAATTTGAAAGTGGAAAATCCGGGAAGAAAACAACTGGCATTAGAATCATTTATTGGTTTTCTGAATGACTTTTTCACAGACATTCTGGGGGAGGAAGGAAAACGGTACATACCATATCTGATTTCTACAGCGCTCTATATTGGAGTAGCTAATTTAATCGGACTTCTAGGATTTAAACCTCCGACCAAGGATTTGAATGTGACAGCAGCTTTGGCACTTATGAGCGTATTTCTCATTTACTATTCCGGATTTCATAAAAAAGGCGGAAAAGGATTTGTAAAAAGCTTTGCAGAGCCAATGGCTTTAGTAGCTCCAATCAACATCATGGAAATTGCAATTCGTCCTGTTTCATTATGTATGCGTTTATTTGGTAATGTAATTGGTTCGTTTGTAATTATGGAGCTGTTGAAAACGGTTATGCCGGTACTTTTGCCGATTCCGTTTAGTTTGTATTTTGATGTGTTTGATGGTTTAATTCAAACATACGTATTTGTATTTTTAACATCGCTCTTTATTAAGGAGCAAATAGAAGATTAAATTTTATTTGAAAAGGAGAAATGAATTATGACAGCAGCAATTGGAGCAAGTATTGCAGTATTAACAGGTATCGGAGCAGGTTTAGGAATTGGTCATGCAACAGCAAAGGCAGTAGAAGCAATCGCAAGACAGCCGGAAGCAGAAAGCAAAATCAGTAAAGCATTACTGCTTGGTTGTGCGCTTGCAGAGGCAACAGCTATCTATGGTTTCGTTATCGGATTGTTAATCTTATTCTTATAATCAGCAGGGAAAGGCAGGTGCATGAAAGATGATGAGTCTTGGCTGGAACCTTGTCTGGACGATTATAAATCTGATTGTGCTTTATCTCTTAATGAAGAAATTCCTTATTGGTCCGGTGTTGGGCATTATGGAAAAGAGAAAAGCGTGTATAGCAAAAGAGATGGAGGAAGCTCGTGTAAGCCGTGAAGAAGCCGAAGAATTGAAATTACAATATGAAAAATCTTTGGCAATGGCAAAAGAAGAGTCTTCCCAGATTTTGGAAAATGCAAAAACAGATGCAAGACAGGCAAGAGAAAGTATTGTAAAAAATGCCAACAATGAAGCGGCAAAGATTATCGAAGCTGCTCAAAATACTGCCCGTCAGGAACAGGAAAATGCCATGCAGGGAGCAAAAAAAGAAATTGCACAGCTTGCTATGCAGGCAGCAAAAAAATTACTTTTGGAAAAAAGTAATGAGAACAGCAATGATATGCTCTACGATCAATTTTTAGCAAAAGCAGGTGATGCAGATGACACAGACAGCTATTAATTATGGTAAAGTTCTTTATCAGCTAAATGTTCCAAAAGAAAGTATTTTGGAAACCCAGAAGCTTTTAAAGGAAGTACCAGAGCTTTTAAAATCCTTGGAAAATCCAACGATATCTTTTGTACAGAAACAGAGAGTTATCAGCAGAGTTTTTCCAAGAGAAGTTCACAATTTTCTGTGTGTGGTTTGTAAATACAAACATGCAGAACTTTTAAATGAAATTTTTCAGGCATATCAGGAATATTACAATAAACAAAAGAACATATTATCTGCCACATTGTATTATGTAACGCCTCCAAAGGCCGAACAGTTGGAAGGGATAAAAAAATTCCTGAAAAAACAGTATCATACACAGGCAGTTGCTCTTGAACTGAAAGAGGATAAAAGTCTTGTAGGTGGATTTATTATTCGTACAAAAAACCACGAATATGATAACAGCTTAAAGGGCAGTATTCATGAATTACAACAAAAACTAATCTGGAGGTGAACGGTTTGAGTTCAATCAACTCAGAAGAAATTATTTCAATTTTGAAGGAAGAAATTGATAATTTCCATAGTACAGAGGGCGTGAAAGAAGTTGGAAATGTCATCTGGGTGGGAGATGGAATTGCAACTGTTTACGGAATAGACCATGCTATGTACGGCGAAATTGTAACCTTCGAAAATGGCGTTAAAGGAATGGTGCAGGATATCAAACGAAACGAAATCGGCGTCATTATTTTTGGTAAAGATACAGGAATTAAAGAAGGTACAAAAGTTGCACGTACAAAGAAAAGAGCAGGTATTCCCGTAGGCGAAAATTTCATCGGAAGAATTGTAGATGCATTAGGTGCGCCAATTGACGGAAAAGGTGAGATAAAAGCAGATGATTATCGTCCAATCGAGCAGGAAGCACCGGGAATTATTGATAGAAAATCAGTATCCGTACCAATGGAAACAGGTATTCTGGCAATTGACTCTATGTTTCCAATCGGACGCGGACAGCGAGAATTGATTATCGGTGACCGTCAGACAGGAAAAACTTCTATTGCTATTGATACAATCTTGAACCAGAAGGGAAAAGATGTAATGTGTATCTATGTGGCAATCGGCCAGAAAGCATCTACAGTAGCAAAATTAGTGGGAACTTTGGAAAAATATGGGGCAATGGAATATACAACTGTATTTTCCGCAACAGCGAGTGATTGTGCACCGCTGCAGTACATTGTGCCATATTCAGGGACAGCTCTTGCAGAATATTTTATGTATAAAGGAAAAGATGTACTGATTGTATATGATGATTTATCAAAACATGCAGTTGCATATCGTGCATTATCTCTTCTGTTAGAGCGTTCACCGGGACGTGAGGCATATCCGGGCGATGTATTCTATCTGCATTCAAGACTGCTGGAACGTTCCAGTCGATTGAGTGATGAGGCTGGAGGCGGTTCTATTACAGCCCTTCCGATTATTGAAACACAGGCAGGAGATGTGTCTGCATATATTCCGACAAATGTTATTTCTATTACAGACGGACAGATTTTCCTTGAGAGTGATTTATTCTTCGAGGGTGTTCGTCCGGCGGTAAATGTAGGTCTTTCTGTATCCCGTGTAGGTGGTGCGGCACAGACAAAAGCAATGAAAAAAGCTTCCGGAAGTATGCGAATTGATTTAGCTCAGTATCGAGAAATGCAGGTATTTACACAGTTTTCTTCAGATTTAGACGAGACAACAAAGGCACAGTTAGACTATGGAAAATGTCTGATGGAACTGTTGAAACAGCCTCTGTGCAGACCATTGGCTTCTTACGAACAGGTTATTACTTTGTGGGTAGCCACACATAAACTTTTAGTGGATATTCCGGTAAAAGAACTGAAAGCATTCCAGATGGATATGCTGGAATATTTTGATCAGAAACATCCGGAAATTAAAGAAGAAATACTTGAGAAAAAGGTTCTTTCTGATGAATTAGGAGAAAAGATTTTAGAGGCAGCAAAGGAATTTAAGAACAGGAACAGGTGATAAAATGGCAAATGCAAAAGAAATACAAAGCCGTATGAAAAGCATCCGGGATACCATGAAAATTACCAATGCCATGTATATGATTTCATCTTCAAAAATGAAAAGAGCAAAAAAAGTTCTCGCAGATACAGAGCCTTATTTTTACTCTTTACAGGCTGCCATTGGACGTATTTTAAGACATACATCGGAGATTGAACACCGGTATTTTGACGAGCGTACTGAGATTTTACCGGAAGACAAGAAAATCGGTTATATTGTAGTAACTGCGGACAAGGGGCTGGCAGGAGCATACAATCATAATGTCTTTAAACTGGCAGAAGAAGGTATGGCGAAGAAACAGCATACACATCTGTTTGTGCTGGGAGAAGTGGGAAGACAATATTTTTATAAAAAAGATGTGTCTGTGGATACAAACTTTCGTTTTACTGTTCAGAAACCTACCATGCACAGAGCAAGGGTTATCTCTGAAAAGATGATTGACATGTATTTAAACGGTGAGCTCGATGAGGTACATATTATTTATACCCGTATGGCAAATGCAGCGTCCATGGTAGCTGAAGAACAGCAGCTTTTGCCTTTAAAGAAGACAACTTTTAATGCGTCATCACAGTTTTTGGTAGATACTCATCAGGAAGAAATTGAAATGGTACCGTCAGCGGAAGAATTGTTGAATACAATTGTTCCCAATTATTTAAGAGGTATGATTTACGGCTGTTTGGTAGAGTCTTATGCCAGTGAGCATAATTCCCGTATGCAGGCAATGGATGCAGCAACCACCAGCGCCAAAGATATGTTGAAGGATTTATCAATTAAATATAATCGTGTGAGACAAGCTGCGATTACACAGGAAATTACTGAGGTAATCAGCGGTGCAAAAGCACAGAAAAAGAAACAATAAAGGAAGGAGGTTTTTATACAATGAATAAAGGAAAAATTGTACAGATTATGGGACCCGTTGTAGACGTAGAATTCCAGGAGCAAGACCTTCCAAGTATTAAAGACGCTCTTACTGTAGAGCTGAACGGAAAAAAAGTCGTTATGGAGGTTGCCCAGCATATAGGAAATCATACCGTGCGATGTATTATGCTGGCATCCAGTGACGGACTTTGCAAAGATATGGAAGTGACAGCAACAGGACAGGGGATTTCCGTACCGGTAGGAAAAGAGACACTGGGACGTTTATTCAATGTTTTAGGAGAAACCATTGATAAAGGAGAACAATTAGATGACGCAGAACATTGGGTTATTCACAGAGATCCTCCTGCATTTGATGAACAGAGTCCTGTTGTAGAAATTCTGGAAACAGGTATTAAAGTTATTGACTTATTAGCTCCTTATGCAAAGGGAGGAAAAATCGGTCTTTTTGGCGGTGCCGGAGTAGGTAAAACAGTTCTTATTCAGGAACTTATCAGCAATATCGCCACAGAGCATGGCGGTTATTCTATTTTTACAGGAGTAGGAGAGCGTTCCAGAGAGGGAAATGATCTTTGGAGTGAAATGAAAGAATCTGGAGTTCTGGAGAAAACTGCGCTGGTATTCGGACAGATGAATGAGCCACCGGGAGCACGTATGCGTGTTGCTGAGACGGGACTTACCATGGCAGAATATTTTCGTGATAAAGAACATCAGAATGTACTTTTATTTATTGACAATATTTTCCGTTTTACTCAGGCTGGTTCAGAGGTATCTGCTCTTTTAGGCCGTATGCCTTCTGCTGTTGGATATCAGCCTACATTGGCTACGGAAATGGGTGAATTACAGGAGAGAATTGCTTCTACAAAGAATGGTTCTGTTACTTCTGTACAGGCAGTTTATGTGCCGGCGGATGACTTAACTGACCCGGCTCCTGCTACAACTTTCGCCCATTTGGATGCGACTACCGTATTATCCAGAAAGATTGTAGAGCAGGGTATTTATCCTGCTGTAGATCCGTTAGAATCCACTTCTCGTATTCTGGAAGCAGATGTAGTAGGACAGGAACACTATGAAGTTGCCAGAAAGGTGCAGGAGTACCTTCAGAAATATAAAGAACTGCAGGATATTATTGCTATTTTAGGTATGGAAGAACTTTCTGATGAAGATAAGAAAGTAGTTGCCAGAGCCAGAAAATTGCAGAAATTCCTTTCTCAGCCATTTCATGTGGCAGAAGTATTTACCGGTATTCCGGGAAAATATGTACCATTAAAAGAAACCATTCGTGGCTTTAAGATGATTGTGGAAGGGGAAATGGATGACTATCCGGAAAATGCTTTCTTCAATGTAGGTACTATTGATGAAGTAATGGAAAAAGCAAAGCAGAATGCCTAGTCCAAAGGAGTGAAAAAAGATGGGAACATTTGGTTTGAATGTAATTGCCAGTGATAAAGATTTTTATCATGGCAGAGGTACAAGTATTTCACTTCCGGCAAAGGATGGAAGTATTACCATTTTAGCCCACCATGCAGATATGATGATTGCTATTGTTCCTGGAGAAATGCGTTTTCAGACAGAGGACGGAACAGAGCATATTGCCATTGTGGGAGGCGGTTTTGCTCAGATTATCAATAATCGTGTAACGGTTTTGGCAGACAGTATCGAAAAGCCGGAAGACATTGATGTGAAACGTGCAAAAGAAGCGAAAGAAAGAGCAGAGGAACAACTGCGTCAGCAGCAAAGTATGCAGGAATACTATGTTTCTAAAGCATCTTTGGCAAGAGCTATGGCACGTATGAAAGCAGCAAGAGACAGGGGAATTTAAAAGATGCCTGGCGGATTGTGGGAGCACATAGTGCGGAACAATCTGTCAGGCTTTTGTTGTAACATCATTATTCAGAGTTATGTATTACATTCTAATTAGTTATAGCGTTCATATTGCATTGACAAAGCCTTTAATAGTTGGTAGAATGACAGCAAAAGTTAGCCAAAAGGCAGAGGAGAAGATGCTGTATGAACAAGAGAATATTATCTATTCTGGTTGAAAATACAGCCGGTGTATTGAGCAGAGTTTCAGGTTTGTTCAGTCGCCGGGGTTATAACATTGACAGCTTATCGGCAGGAATTACCACAGATCCTAACTACACGCGTATGACAGTTGTATGTAAAGGCGATGAGTTGATTTTAGAGCAGATAACACGACAGGTAGAAAAACTGGAAGACGTTCTTTCTGTAAAAGTATTAAAAGACGATCAAAGTGTTACCAGAGAGCTGATGTTGGTAAAGGTCAGGGTTTCACCAGAGCAGCGAGCAGGGATTACAGCGATTGTAGATATTTTCAGAGCCAATATTATAGATGTAGGAAAAGAATCTATGATTGTAGAGCTCACCGGAAATAAATCAAAGCTGGAAGCTTTTATAGACCTGCTTGATGGCTATGAAATTCTGGAGATAGCCAGAACCGGTATTGCCGGACTTTCAAGAGGCTCTGATGACATTTTCTATCTTTCAGAGGATGAAGAAGAGTTTTAATTTTATTACATAAACAGGAGGAATATACAGATGGCAGTAAAAATTTATTATCAGGAAGATTGTAATTTAGCTCTTTTAGAAGGAAAAACAATTGCGATTATCGGATACGGAAGTCAGGGGCATGCTCATGCGTTGAATTTAAAAGAATCCGGCTGTAATGTAATTGTAGGTTTATATGAAGGCTCCAAATCTTGGGATAAAGCAGTAAAACAGGGATTTGAAGTTTATACAGCAGCAGAAGCGGCAAAAAAAGCGGATATTATCATGATTTTAATCAATGATGAAAAACAGGCAAAATTATATAAAGAAGACATTGAGCCAAATCTGGAAGAAGGAAATATGCTGATGTTCGCTCATGGTTTTGCAATCCATTTCGGACAGATTAAGCCACCGGCTTATGTAGATGTAACTATGATTGCACCGAAAGCACCGGGACATACAGTAAGAAGCGAATATCAGATTGGCAGAGGAACTCCATGTCTGGTAGCTGTTCAGCAGGATTACACAGGAAAAGCAAAAGAAAAAGCATTGGCTTATGCAGCAGCACTGGGTGGTGCAAGAGCCGGAGTTTTGGAAACAACATTTAAAGTAGAAACAGAAACTGACCTTTTTGGAGAGCAGGCAGTACTTTGCGGTGGTGTTACAGCTCTTATGAAAGCAGGATTTGAAACTTTAGTAGAAGCAGGATATGCGCCGGAAAATGCATATTTTGAATGTATTCATGAAATGAAGCTGATTGTAGACTTGATTTATGAAAGTGGATTTAAAGGAATGCGTTATTCCATTTCCAATACAGCAGAATTTGGTGATTATATTACCGGACCTAAGATTGTTACAGAAGAAACGAAAAAAGCTATGAAACAGATTTTAGCTGATATTCAGGATGGAACATTTGCAAAGAACTGGATTTTGGAAAATCAGTCCGGTTGTATGCATTTTGGTGCAATGAGAAGAAGAGAAGCAGAACATCAGTTAGAAGAAGTTGGTGCTGAACTGCGTAAATTGTACAGCTGGAACGGAAAAGAAAAATTAATTGATAATTAATAAAAAAGAGAGCACTTCTGATGTCAGTCAGAAGTGCTTTTTCTATAAAAATGTATAAATTCCTGAACAGCCTGATTTTGCTCCAGATTTTCTGATAAAGCAAAGCCGATTTCACGTTTGTTAATCGACATAGGAAGAGGAAATTCTATCAATGTGCCATCTGCCAATTCTTTTTCCACAAACTGTCGTATCACACAGGCAATTCCCATACCGATTTTTGCAAATTCAATGAGTAAATCCATAGTGGAAACTTCCAACAGATTATCAGCTTCCAAATGACAGGAAGCAAGGTAGTCATCAATATATTGTCTTGTCATATTTCCCTTATTTAAAAGCATTAAAGTAGCCGATTGAAAAGGATTTTCAGGATAATCGCTGCGTTTAGAAAGATTTTCCATATAGGATTTTGTACAGACAAAAATGTCTTCAATTTTTCCAAGTGAGTCAAAATGTGTATGGTATAGACGTTCAGGTCTTCCAATAAGTCCTAAATCAATCTTATTTTCTTTTAAAAGCTGTAAGGTAAGGTTGGTAGATTGACATTCAATAGAAATACGAATATGTGGGTGGGTTTCAATGAATTCTTTTAGGTAGGGAAGAAGAACGTATTTACAGAGGGTAGTAGATACACCGATATGTATATGTCCAATTCCCAGTTCATGAATTTTTTTGATTTGTGTTTCTCCTTTTTCCAGAGAATAAAAAGCATTTTGAACGTAATGATACAAAAGTTCTCCTTCCTCTGTTAATTGTACCCCTCTGGAATTACGAGAAAAAAGAGAAACTTCTAAATTTTCTTCTAATTTGCGAATGGATTTGCTGATTGCCGGTTGACTGATATAAAGACGGGCGGCAGCTTTTGAAATATTGCCTGTATTGGCAACGGTATAGAATACTCGATACAGAGAAAGATTTTGGTCCATATTTTTTGCTCCTTTGCAACTTATAAATTTAAGTTATAGCTCTTATATTTAATATGTATTTCTAGTATAACAAACCTCATGCTAAAATGGCAATAGCAGAAATAAATTGGAGGTGGCTTTTGTGGGAATGACAATGACACAGAAAATATTAGCAGCTCATGCAGGGCTTGAAAAAGTAGAGGCAGGACAGTTAATTGAAGCAGAATTAGATTTAGTACTGGGTAATGATATTACTTCTCCTGTAGCAATTCATGAAATGGAAAAAATGAAAGCAGAAGGTGTTTTTCATAAAGATAAAATTGCGTTGGTTATGGATCATTTTATTCCAAATAAAGATATTAAATCAGCAGAAAACTGTAAATGTGTAAGGGAGTTTGCAGCTCGTCATGAAATTACCAACTATTTTGATGTTGGAGAAATGGGAATTGAACATGCTCTTTTACCGGAAAGTGGTTTGACAGTCGCTGGTGACGCCATTATCGGAGCAGATTCTCATACTTGTACTTATGGCGCGCTGGGTGCTTTTTCTACCGGTGTTGGTAGTACGGATATGGCAGCTGCAATGGTAACAGGAAAAGCATGGTTTAAAGTTCCGTCCGCAATCCGCATTAACTTAATTGGAAAACCTTCTAAATGGGTAAGCGGTAAGGATGTTATTTTACACCTTATTGGAAAAATCGGTGTTGATGGGGCGCTATATAAATCTCTGGAATTTACAGGTGAAGGTGTGAAAAATCTTTCCATGGATGATCGTTTCACCATTGCAAACATGGCAATTGAAGCAGGAGCTAAAAATGGGATTTTCCCTGTAGATGAAAAGACAGAACAATATATGGAAGAACATTCTAAGAGACTATATAAACGTTATGAGCCTGATGAGGATGCAGTTTATGATGAGGAATACACCATAGATTTAAGTGGGTTAAGACCTACAGTAGCATTTCCTCATTTACCTTCTAATACAAAAACAATTGATGAGATACAGGATGATGTTATAGTTGATCAGGCAGTCATCGGTTCCTGTACAAATGGAAGAATTGACGATTTAAGATGTGCTGCTCAAATATTGAAAAACCATAAGGTGAAAAAAGGTGTGCGCTGCATTATTATTCCAGCAACGCAGAAAATCTATCTTCAGGCATTGGAAGAAGGATTACTGAAAATCTTTATTGAAGCAGGAGCTGTGGTAAGTACCCCTACCTGTGGTCCATGTCTGGGAGGTTATATGGGCATACTGGCAGAAGGAGAACGCTGTATTTCTACAACAAACAGAAATTTTGTAGGAAGAATGGGACATGTAAAATCTGAGGTCTATCTTGCAAGTCCGGCAGTTGCTGCAGCCAGTGCTATAACAGGAAAAATTTCAAGTCCGGAAGAATTGGGGGAATAGAAAATGAAAGTAAAAGGAAATGCTTTTAAATATGGAGATAATGTAGATACTGACGTAATTATCCCTGCACGATACTTAAATTCATCAAAAGCAGAGGAATTAGCTGCACATTGTATGGAAGATATCGATAAAAATTTTGTAAAGGAAGTAAAAAAGGGCGATATTCTTGCGGCAAATAAAAATTTTGGCTGTGGTTCTTCAAGAGAGCATGCGCCAATGGCAATTAAAGCTGCAGGCATCAGTTGTGTAATTGCTGAAACTTTTGCCCGTATTTTTTACAGAAATGCTATTAATATTGGTCTTCCCATTGTAGAATGTCCGGAAGCTGCCAAAGATATAGAAAAGGGAGATGAGGTGGAAGTGGATTTTGACAACGGAATTATCCGAAATCTTTCAAAAGAGAAAGAATATCCAATTCAGCCGTTCCCTGAATTCATGCAGAGAATCATTGAAGCAGAAGGTCTTGTAAATTATATTATAAAGAATAAATGAAAAATCTTATATTTCTATAACCTGTGTCAGGATTCTTGATTTCTGCATATAAAGTAATTATACTTACCCTTTGAATAAAGGAAACAGTCAGGAGATTGTTGGAATAGGAGTGAGTACGATTAAACACATAGGAAAAATTATTACAGTATTTCTGGTTGCTTATGTAGGAGCTTTGACATTGCCTTATGTGGGACATAAAAAAGTTTCCGGCAGTTACAAAAAAGAATTTCAGGCAGAGGACTGTTATGGAGATACGAATGGCAAAGAGAGGGTAGCTTATGTAGATGATAATGTGGAGGCCTTAAAATATCGTTTAAAAATGATTAGTGAGGCACAGAAAGAAGTTATATTGTCTACCTTTGATTTTAATGCAGACAGCAGCGGCAAAGATGTGATGTGTTCTCTTTTAGAAGCCGCAGAGCGTGGAGTTAAGGTAAAAGTTATTGTAGATGGCGGAAATGGATTTATAGATATGAAAATGAAATCCAGTCAGTGGTTTCAGGCATTAGCATCTCACGAAAATGTTGAAGTACAGATTTATAATCCTGTGAACTTCTTAAAGCCGTGGAAACTACAGGCAAGACTTCACGACAAATATGTAATTGTAGATAATAAAATGTATCTTCTGGGAGGAAGAAATACAACAAATCTATTTCTGGGAGATTATTCAGAAAGTCAAAATTTAGACAGAGAACTGTTTGTTTATAAAGAGGATGAAAATATACAGGGTTCTATAGACCAGTTAAAAAAGTATTTTGAAAGTATTTGGAACTTAAAGGACAGCAAACCTTATGAGTGTAAAAAGCAAACAGAAGAAATTGAACAATGTATGACGGATTTAAAAAAACGTAGTCCCAAATTGCGAGAATTATATCCAGATGCTTATGAAAAATGGGATTGGCAGGAGCTGACAGTAGACACAAATAAAGTTACTCTTTTACAAAATCCTATAAAGGCAAAAAATAAGGAGCCTTTAATATGGCATTCTGTTACGGAACTGATGAAAACAGGAGAAAATATTACCATTTATACTCCATATATTATCTGTGGAAAAGAAATGTATGAGGATTTAACACAGATATGCGAAGAAACGGAAACTGTGGAGATTATTACCAATGATGTTTCCAGTGGGGCGAACCCATGGGGATGCACAGATTATCTTAATCAGAAAGAGAAAATCTGGGCAACCGGTGTACAGGTGTATGAGTTTATGGGCGAGCACTCCAGTCATACAAAGGCAGTTTTGATTGATGACAGAATGAGCCTTGTGGGTTCTTATAATATGGATATGCGCAGTACATATCAGGATACAGAATTAATGTTGGCAGTGGATTCTGTTGCTCTTAATGAACAAATCAGGCAGGAAGCAGAGAAGGATAAGCTTGCCAGTCGTACCATGACAGAAAGTGGTGAATACGAGTATGGACCGGATTACGAGGCTAAGGAAATGAGTACAGGAAAAAAGATTTTCTATGGTTTACTAAGAGTCATTACGATTCCTATAAGGAGATTTTTATAATATTCTATATAAGACAAGAAAGGGTTGCTGCATAAAAATATTGTTTTGTGTGTCAGCCCTTTCCTGCATACAGTTGCCTTTTTACAGAAAATTGTTGCTTTTTTACAAAAATCTGATATAATATCTTTTGTTGCGGG
>URHS01000052.1 GCA_900547685.1 uncultured Blautia sp.
TTACCAATGGTCTTGGCATTATCCGGCATATATCTTTTTACAACAAAGACTTTATACTTAAAATCATCCGACATATTGATACTTAAATTATACCTGTATTTTTTTGTCATATCAACATTTCTACAACAAAAAACTGCAGAAATATCTCTGCCGTTTTCTACTATTTTCCTTCTCTTTCTTTAAAATACTTTTTAACACCTTCAATGTCTGTATAAGCAAAATGACGTAAATCATCTTCCGGCATATGTCCTAATTCTTCTAAATCAGAACTTCCTGTAAAGGGACAAATAGGCTTTAATTCCTCTTCTGTAAATCCCAGTTCTTTCATCTCTTCTTTGGAAATATACTGGCTCACTTCAATTTTGTTACATGCTTTGCAATGATATACGCTAAAAAGTTCTTTACTCATAATTTTTCTCTCCTCTATTTTCTTTCTTTTAATTCTAATATAGCAGCAACACGAAAGCAATACTTGAAAATTACAGAAAAAAACTGCATAATAAATGGAAAAGGAGGAATTTAACTATGAAATTAGGATTTATCGGCTGTGGCAATATGGCCTCTGCCATTATCGGTGGGATTTTAAATAGAGGATTGGCAAAGCCTGAAGATATTTTAGCTTCTGTAAAAACATCAAGTTCTGCCAAAAAAATTCAAGACACTCTGGGAATTTCCTGTACTACAGATAATCTTGAAGTTGCAAAATATGCCGACTATCTTTTTCTTGCAGTAAAACCACAATTTTGTGCAGATGTAGCATTCCAGATTAAAGACGTCTTAACAAATGAACAGGTAATCATTTCTGTAATTGCCGGGAAAAATCTTGAATGGCTGAAAGCACATTTAGGTAATGATAAAAAAATCATCCGTACTATGCCAAATACGCCTGCTCTCGTAGGTGAAGGTGTCACAGGCGTATGTCCTGATGCTCTGGTATCCACTGCGGAAATTGAAAATGTTCTTACACTTTTAAAATCTTTTGGACAAGCTGATATTGTTACAGAACCTATTCTTGACATTGTCGGAGCTGTCAGCGGAAGTTCTCCGGCTTTTGTATTCATGTTTATTGAATCTTTGGCAGACGGAGCTGTAGCGGAAGGCATGCCTCGAAAACAAGCTTATGAGTTTGCCGCACAAGCAGTTCTTGGAAGTGCAAAAATGGTATTGGAAACAAAAAAACATCCCGGTGAATTAAAAGACATGGTATGTTCTCCTGCAGGAACCACAATTGAAGGTGTAAATACTTTGGAAAAAGAAGGAATGAGAAGCGCCGTTATGGATGCAGTAAGAGCCTGCATTCAAAAAACCAGAAAATTATAAAATCACATTTCTTTCATCAACTCTCAAGAATATTTATCTATTTTATGTTCTGCTTCTTCATAAAATAGATAAATATTTTAATTTACTTATAATCCAAATTCAATCTGAATACCGACAAAAAATATCGATACCACTGCAATAACTTTTCTGTCATAAAACCTCCTTTTTTGTTATGGATAAAAACATAAATTTCCCGAATACAGAATTGTTATTAGATAAGCAAAATAATGAAAGTTTTGCTTCATAGACAGTAAAAAGAAAATAATGCTTTTCATTATTTATCACAAACACCATTTAATGCGAACCATATTTGAAATAAGAAAGAATTCCGCTTTGCAGTGCATTTTTATTTTATATGATGCAATCTCCTATAGAATAAAAAAGCCATGACTCCTTCTGAGCCACAGCCTGTTTTCTATAAACTATTCTTTTAGTAGCGAGAGGGGGATTCGAACCCTCGACACTACGGGTATGAACCGTATGCTCTAGCCAACTGAGCTATCTCGCCATCTTTATCCTTTGCTTTTGCAAAAGAAATGGGACCTACAGGGCTCGAACCTGTGACCCTCTGCTTGTAAGGCAGATGCTCTCCCAGCTGAGCTAAGATCCCGTTTCCTGTCAGCTTATCGCTGACTGCCTTGCTATTATATACTGATTTCTGACAAATTGTCAATACCTTTTTTACAATTATTATAAAAATCTCTTCTACTTTTCTATTTTCACGTATTTTGACAAACCCATTTTGCTATACCTATATTTTTTATTAAAAAAAGCTGCATCTTAATGTCAAGGTCTAAAACTTTATTAAATTTCCCCATTTATCGTATATTGTGGTGCTTCATGGAGAATGCTTTTCATAGCAATACTTTATTACATGATTGGAGGATTCTTGCTATGGCACTTAACAAAGTGGAAATTTGCGGCGTAAATACTTCACGTCTTCCCATTCTCACAAATGAAGAAAAAGAAGCATTATTTGTGCGTATTAAAGAAGGTGATCCTGAAGCGAGAGAACAATACATTAAAGGTAATCTGCGGCTGGTTCTAAGCGTTATCAAACGTTTTTCCAGTAGCAATGAAAATGCTGATGATTTATTTCAAATTGGCTGCGTGGGGCTGATTAAAGCAATTGATAACTTTGACACCACCTTAAATGTAAAATTTTCAACTTATGCCGTTCCCATGATTATCGGAGAAATACGGCGTTATTTAAGAGACAACAATGCCATTCGTGTCAGCCGTTCCCTTCGGGATACTGCTTACAAAGCCATCTATGCAAAAGAAAACTATGTAAAGCAAAATTTAAAAGAACCTACCATCAACGAAATTGCTGAGGAAATCGGTATTGATAAAGAAGAAATTGTATATGCCCTTGACGCTATCCAAAGTCCGGTAAGTTTATACGAACCAGTCTACACAGAAGGAGGAGACACACTTTACGTAATGGATCAAATCAGTGATAAAAAAAATAAAGAAGATAACTGGATTGAAAATATTTCTTTAAAAGAAGCCTTAAAAAAATTGGATGACAGAGAACAGCATATTGTTACCATGCGATTTTTTGAAGGAAAAACACAGATGGAAGTTGCTGATGAAATTGGCATTTCCCAAGCCCAAGTCAGCCGTCTGGAAAAGCATGCATTAAAGACCATGCGCAACTACCTTCGTCCTTAAGTTACCTCTTGTTTGCTCTTTCAAAAAAGCCTATAATAAAAAAAGAAACTCACATTTCGAAACAGGAAGGAGCAAAATGTTGAAGCATAAAATTACACAAGAAGAAAAATTTCAAATGATGACAACTGCCCCTATTCCCTTACTTATCGGAAAAATGGCAATTCCTACTATAATCAGTATGTTGATTACCTCTATTTATAACATTGCCGATACTTTTTTTGTATCAAGACTGGGAACCAGTGCCACTGCATCTGTGGGAATTGTATTCCCTGTTATGGCAATCATACAGGCTCTTGGCTTTTTCTTCGGACATGGCTCCGGAAATTCCATCTCCCGAAGGCTGGGAGCAAAAGATACAAAAAGGGCAGAACAGCTTGCAGGGATTGGCTTTTTTTCTGCATTTTTGTGCGGACTTTGTGTAGCTGTTCTGGGACTTCTTTTTTTAGAACCTCTGTCCCTGCTTTTAGGTTCTACTCCTACAATTCTACCTTATACAAAAGATTATCTGAGTATTATTTTGCTAGGCGCTCCCTATATGACAGCACAGCTTGTTTTAAACAATCAGCTGCGTTTTCAGGGAAATGCTTTTTATGCTATGATTGGAATTACTTCCGGTGGAATTTTAAATATTTTTCTGGATCCACTCTTTATTTTCAAATTTAATATGGGAGTTTCCGGGGCTGCTTTGGCAACAATTTTAAGCCAATTCATCAGCTTTCTTCTGCTTCTCTGGGGAATAAGAACATCGGGCTGCATTCCCCTGAAACTAAAGTCCATGAAATATTTAAAATCTAATTTAAAAATCATTGCCCAGGGCGGGCTTCCTTCCCTTTTTCGTCAGGGATTGGGAAGCATTTCCATTCTGGCATTAAATCTTGCTGCCAATCCCTATGGAGATGCTGCCATTGCTGCCATGTCCATTGTATCCCGAATTTCACAATTTGCTATTTCTGCATTAATTGGCTTTGGACAGGGATTTCAGCCTGTATGTGGCTTTAATTATGGTGCAAAAAAATTTAGACGTGTAAGAGAAGCTTTTTGGTTCTGTGTAAAAGTATCTACTGTGGTACTTATTTTTATCAGCATTGCAGGTTTTCTTTTTGCAGATTCTCTCATCTCCATTTTCCGGAGAGATGACTTGCAGGTAATTGCCATCGGTACTCTTGCTCTGCGTATGCAATGTGTTGCCCTTCCCCTTTCCGGATGGGTAATTATGAATAACATGATGACTCAGACTATCGGAAAAACTTTAAAAGCATCCCTTTTAGCAGCTGCCCGACAGGGAATTTTCTTTATTCCTGCTGTGCTTCTGCTGCCTTTGCTTTTAGGAATTCCGGGAATACAGCTGGCTCAACCTGCTGCTGATATCTGCGCCTTTATTCTGGCTATCATCATAAACAAAAGCATTATGAAAGAAATGAAGGAGGAGAAAAAGTCCTATGAGTAATGTCCGCTATCCTTTTGAAAACTATGACTCTGACTTTTTAAAAGCACAACTTCTCTATGTCACCTGTGCCACTTCTGACAAGGACTGGCATAGTATGGAACATTCCCACTATTTCTCCGAACTTTTCTTTGTGACAAAGGGAACTGGCTTTTTTCAAATTGAAGGTAAACAAATTCCGGTACAGAAAAACGACCTGATACTCATCAATCCCAATATTCCACACACAGAATTCGGAAACAAAGAACACCCATGGGAATACATAGCACTGGGAATTGAAGGTGTCCAATTCCAATATTCAGAGAAAGAATCCCCTTACAGTTACAGTGTGTTCTCACTTTCTCGTGAACATAAAGAAATTCCATGGTATCTAAATACTCTGGTAAAAGAAATTCAGACACAGCAGACCGGTTATCAGACAATATGCCAAAATCTGTTGGAGCTGATTTTGCTTTCAGTAGCCAGAAGTACACGACAGGAATTTCTCTCTGCCCCAAGGCAAAAAACCACCAGAGAATGCAGACTGGTAGAGCAATATATCAACGAACACTATCACGAGGACATTACACTGGATACATTAAGTGCTCTGGTTCATATTAACAAATATTATCTGGTTCATGCTTTTAAGAACTACAAAGGCGTATCCCCTATTAACTACTTAATTCAACGCAGAGTGGACGAAGCCCGCCATTTACTGGAATCTACCAATTATTCTGTAACAAAAATAGGAGAAATCAGTGGTTTTTCTTCCCAGTCCTATTTTTCCCAGACATTTCGGCGTTTAACAGGGACAACACCAAATGCTTATCGAAAAAAAAAGAAACCGTAGGAATTACGGTTTCTTTTTTAATTCTATCTTAGATTTCGTACCATTTAATTTCGTTTGCTTCCAGATGTAAATCGAAGCTTGTTCCGTCACCTTTGTATACAGTAGTATCCTGTGGTTCATAAGTATTGTTTACAACACAATATTTGCCATTTTTTACATAAGCATGAACTTCTACATTGTAGTTATCAGAGAACCATCTATGAAGGTTTTCTTCATCATGAGAAGCCCAGATAATTGCTCTGTAAAGGATACGGCTGTTTTCAAAGCTGTATGGAAGACCGCTGATATAAACACTTCTTCCTTCTCCGAATTCATTAACAGCCATCTGTACTTCCTGATCTTTCTGTTTAATAATTGTTGCTTCCGGCAGAGCATAAATTGCTTTCTGTCCTTCACCGAAATCAACATCATCTTTACAGTCTTCGATAATAAAGTGATCATGTTCTTCCCAGTTGTATTTATCTGTGTTAAGAGTAAATCCTGTTTCTTTTTCAACACCCATAACACCTGCTAACTGGAAGTAACGTCCTTCATGCTGATATGCTGTAGGTTCGCCTACACCAATAAATCCACCGCCATTATAGATGAATTTCTTCACTGCTGTTACAACTTTTTCATCTGCCCAGTTGTCTCCGCCTGTGTATGCTGTATATGCACCACCTACGTTTAATACAACGTCAATGTCGTCCAGAATTTCAGGAGTGTTTCTGATATCGTCAAAGCTGATGAATTTTACATCAAATGGAGCTCCACTTAATGCTTCAATAATTCCTGCATAAGAGTAGTTCTGTTTGTAGTAAATTGCATGATGTACCATGTGGTTACCCCAAGCACGCATTTTACCCCAGCTGTTTAAAACAGCAACTTTCTTCATACAATATGGAGTTGTACCTTTAATGTTATCATACAATGTTCTGAATTCATTACATACGCTTTCTACATAATCGATAAATTCAGGGAATTCCATAGCCAGTTTTAAGTATCCGCCGTAGCCGATGCGGTCAATTGGGCTTCTTAAAATTGCACGTCTTGCTGTTACCCAGTTCACTTTTGCTTCTTTTACAGGATCTCCACCCTCATGGAATGTATCCGGGAAGAAATATGGAAGGAAACGTCCCTCTGTATATTTTACTCCCTTAATATCACTAATCAGACGTAAAGTAGAACCATTTCCTACACTTCCTACTACTGCGTCAAGACCAATACTCTTAAATTCGTCCATGAACGGTTCCATACCAATCCAATGGTCACCTAAGAACATCATGGCTTCTTTACCACACTCATGTGTAATATCAACCATTTCTTTTGCAAGTTTAGCAACTTCTCTTCTCTGGAATGCCTGGAAATCTTTAAACTCTTTAGACGGAATTCTGTATGTATTGTTCATATAACCCTGATCAATAATAAATTCCGGTCTGAATTTATATCCTACTTCCTGTTCAAACTGTTCCAGAATGTATGGGCTTACAGAAGCAGAATATCCGTACCAGTCTACATATTTTTCTCTTGCCAGTTCATCAAAAATCAATGTGAACTGATGGAAGAAAGTTGTATAACGAATAACATCTACATGTGGATTGTCTGCAATAAATTTGCGAAGACGTTTCATAGAGTATTCTTTTGTTTTTGGCTGACGAACATCAAATGTAATCTGTTTTTCAAAGTTTGTCCAGCCGTTTGTAACTGCATTATACATGTGTACCGGATCCCACATAATATATGCTAAAAAGCTAACTGTATAGTCATGGAATGCTTTTGCATCATGAATTGTCACATCGCCTGTTTCTTCATTGTAATCCCACTGTGTTACAGGCACTACTTCTCCTGTTGTTCTGTCAATAACTTCCCACCAACGTGTAATATCGTCATGAGAATTTACCTTCAACATATCAGGATAGAGATGATTCATCAGATGAATGGATAATTCACCATCTACAGCTGTATAAAATGGTGTCATGATGTACATCTGCTGAATTTCATCAGGATTTGCTTTTGCCCACTCATTGTCTTTTCTTGTTGTATAATAAGTGGAATATACTTTTGCATCTACATTTTTTAATTCTTCCGGATAATCAGTTCCGTCACAGTCGCGAATCGCATCTGCTCCCCATCTTTTTACCAGTTCCAGAGTTTCCGGTACTACGTCCACGTCTGTTGGAATAGTTACACGCCCTTTAAAATTTGTTTCGCTCATGTTTTCTCCTTTCGCACTTTCAAAGCATTTCGTTATACTCTAAGGATATACAATATTCCACAAAATTTCTATGCGCATCTTGCGATTTTTATTATATATATTGCTGTTTTTCTAATTTTAACATCAATTATTTGTTTTTACTTTGGTGATTATATTTAATAATACCCAACACACACAATATCATAATAATTCCTGCCGGAAGAGCAATCCACGCTGACTGAGTAAAGCCTGCAATGATGTAAGTAACAAAACTTACACCTGCTACTGTCACAGCATAAGGAAGCTGTGTTGAAACATGATTTACATGATTACACTGAGCTCCTGCTGATGCCATAATCGTTGTATCGGAAATCGGTGAACAGTGGTCTCCGCATACAGCACCTGCCATACAGGCTGAAATAGAGATAATCATAAGCTGAGGATCACTTTCTCCAAAAACAGCTACAACAATAGGAATTAAAATACCAAAAGTTCCCCAGGAAGTTCCCGTTGCAAATGCCAGCAAGCATCCTACAATAAATATAATTGCAGGGAGTAAATTCATCAGTCCCTCTGCTACACTTTCCATAGCTGTTGCCACAAAAACATCTGCTCCAAGACTATCGGTCATAGCTTTTAATGTCCATGCAAATGTCAAAATTAAAATTGCCGGAACCATTGCTTTAAATCCGTCAGGAAGACAATCCATACAGTCCCTAAAGGACAGCACCCGTCTTGCAATATAAAAAATAACGGTAATCAGGAAAGCAAAGACACTTCCGATAGACAGCGCTAATGAAGCATCACTTTTTGAAAACGCTGTTACAAAATCAGTACCACTGAAAAATCCCCCCGTGTAAATCATACCGGTAATACAACATACAATTAAAACTAAAATCGGCACTACCAAATCAATTACTTTTCCTCTTGGGTTCGGCTTTTTGTCTGAAACTTCCTCATCTACTCTCTTTCCGGTTGTATAAATATCTCCCTTTAAAGCATTTGCTTCATGAACTGCCATAGATCCGAAATCTACTTTCATCAATACTAAACCAAACATCATAACAATCGTAAGAAGTGCATAGAAGTTATATGGAATTGCTTTCATAAAAATTGCCAGACCATCTTCGCCTTCCACAAATCCACTGACTGCTGCCGCCCAGGAAGAAATCGGAGCAATAATACAAATAGGAGCTGCTGTTGAGTCAATTAAATATGCAAATTTTGCTTTTGAAACATTATGCTTGTCTGTAATAGGCTTCATGACACTTCCTACTGTAAGGCAGTTAAAATAATCGTCTACAAAAATCAACATTCCCAACAAAATCGTAGCAATCTGTGCACCAACTCTTGTTTTAATGTGTGTACTTGCCCACTTACCAAAAGCTGCTGAACCGCCTGCACGGTTCATCATACATACCATGGTACCTAAAATCACTAAGAAAATCAGAATACCTACATTATAAGAATCTGAAAGTACTTTTATGAAACCGCCTTCCAAAATCTTATTTACTGTTTTCTCAAATCCAAAATCAGCTGAAAATAATGCACCTACCAAAATACCAATAAATAAAGAACTATAAACTTCCTTGGTAATTAGCGCTAAAACAATAGCTACAATAGGAGGTACTAAAGACCAAAAGGTAGCATACATATTCGGTTTCGGTGCTTCAGCCTCAGTTCCTGCAAATACGGTGACCGCAAAAGTCATCATAAGCAACATAAAAATTGCTGCACTGGTAAAGATTTTTCTTTTCTTCGTCATAATCAATCTCCCTTTCTTATCTTTTTAATATATTAAACACAAAACCTCGCTTGCGAGATTTTCCGCCTGCAACAAAGCATAATTTTTATCCGTTGCAGTGCGATCCTTGCGAAAGTGTTTTTTGTTTTATAAGAACTGTGTTCTATAAAACAAAAAACCATGAACGATACTCCCTGCTGGGAACGCGTTCATGGTTTTACTGAAATCAATTGAGTATGACCAATGATGATAGCGCTCCACTTATCGTGACAGTACATAATATCTTATATCATGTCCCAGCAGAAAAATCTTGGGCAGATTTTCCCACTTCGGCAGTTTCCCCTTTCCCCTTCTGCGGCTGCCCTGCCTTACAAAAGGATACTCTTGAAACCTGCACCTCTATCATAATATCGTTCCTGACTTTCGTCAGTTGTGTTTTTATCTTATTCTACTGCTTCCCCTGTTTCATTTGGTGTATCACTTGGAAGCATTTCACCATTTTCCACTTTATCCATCAGTACCTTAATATTAGCAACTGAAGTTTCATTTGGAATTGTAACATACAGCGCTGTTCCCGGTGCAGAATAACAATGTGCCTGATCACCTGCACCTTCCGCTGCAACAGATTTAATCGTCCATTCACCACCATTATCAATCTGGCTTTGAATTAATCTCTGTATCTGTTCCATAGACATATTGGTTTCCACGCTGTTACTTACTTCGGAAATCATTTTTGGTGCCTTCACCAACATTTCCGGCGTAATCATTTTCTTAAACATGGCTTGAATTACCGCCATCTGGTCTTTACCTCTCTGGTTGTCACCGCCCGGAACATTGTAACGTTCTCTGGCAAAAGAAAGCGCCTGATCACCATTAAAATGATTAGTTCCTTTCTTTACATCCATAATCTCACCGCCGGCGCCGCTTGTGGTAAATGCAAATTCTGATTCTACATCTATACCACCCATTAAATCAACCATAGTAATTAATGAAGTAAAGTTTACTCTTGTATAAAATGGAATTTCAATTTCATACAGTTCTTCTAAAGCTGCTATAGATTTATCTACGCCATAAATTCCTGCATGTGTCAGTTTATCTTTCTTTTCACCTGAAACTCCCGGAATTGTCACATAGAAATCTCGTGGCGTATTTGTAAGTAAAATCTGCCTTGTTTCCGGATTGACCGTTGCAATAATATTTACATCGCTTCTGCTCTTTGAAGAAATCGGACCATATACATCAATACCACTGATAAACATACTGAAAGGCTCTTCCTTGACATTTACATTAGGAGAATTCCCTTGTGTCATGTTATCATTCTTACTTTCAATACTATACTGTGCTATAACTTTCACCTTACTGTTATAGCCTTCATTCACTTCTTCTATAATTCCACTGAAGCTTTCATCATACACAATAGCATCTACTGTTTCACTTAGCAACCCTGCTACCTGATCATTTAAAGTATCGAATTCCTTTGTCAGAACTTCTTTTCCTGCATCAGCATTAACTTTCTTCATTGCTTCTGCCATTTCGCTGTCATCTTCTATAGACTGAACACCGTAAACATAGTCCTTTGTATCCCATACTTTCTCTGCAGGATCATCTTTTCTGACTACTACCAATACACTATGTACCTGTTTTCCAAGAGTATCTCCACTGATATCCTCAATTGCATCATGTGTCTGATACATATATACAGAACCGAATATCAAAACAGCCGACATCAGAATACTGACAATTTTACTGACAATGGCTTTCCCCCTGGTTACAATCTGCATGGTTAAAAGCAGTGCCGCAAAAACAAGAAGTAATGCCGCAAACCCCGCTACATACTTGGCAGGAAGCACTCCCAATCTCCATGTAAAACCAATAAAGACAAGAGTCGCAAGAATTTGAATTCCAACCAAGATCTCACCGACTATACGAAAAGCTTTTCGAACACGATTTTTCTTTCGCTTTGTCGAGCTCATCTTTTTTTTGCTATTTGTATTCTCCATATTTTATTCTCCTTTATACTGTCACGTTTTAAATGACATTACCTAATTTAATATAATATAAATCCTAAAAAAAAGCAACCTTCTAGCCTTTATAAACACACTTTTTTGCTGAAAAATGCAGTTTATGCCTTTATTCTCCTAAAAATATTTCTCACATTTATTTAATTTTTCTGGAATTTTCGGACTATTAGTGTTATAATTTTTATATAAAGTGAATGTTAAAAAGGAGGTTTTCGTATGAGTCATCGTATTATTACTATCAATCGTATGTATGGAAGTGGCGGACGTCTTTTAGGAAAAGCACTGGCAAACAAGCTTGGAATACACTTCTATGACCATGAACTTATCCGTCTTGCCAGCGAGGAAAATGACATCCCCTATGAGGAGTTGTTAAAAGTAGATGAAAGGAAAGCCAGCCAATGGCGACTTCCTATCAACGAACAAATGCAGATGCAGCCACAATATCATTTTCATCCGATGAATGATGTCCTTTTTGAAACGGAATCCAAGATTATTGAACGTCTGGGAAAAACAGAAGACTGTATTATTGTAGGACGCTGTGCCAATTATATACTGGGAGATGATTGTCTGAGCCTTTTCGTATATGCCCCTTATGAGTATCGTGTTAAAGCAGTTATGGAACGCTTAGGCAGAGAAGAAAAGAGTGCCCGCACTCTTGTAAAAAAAATGGATAAGACACGTAAATCTTATTACGAATTTTTCACCGACCAGAAGTGGAACAATCTGGACAATTATCAGATGTGTATTGACACCAGCCGCTTTTCTCAAGATTTTCTGGTTAATATGCTTGCGGATATTTATCGAACCTTGTAAAAATCAAATTTTCTTTATCAGTGAAAAAGAGTTGTCTCATGAAACATCATTTTGGAATATTTATACACTTTTAGCGAGTTTGTCGAGCACGCTTTAAAATTACAAACTCAAAATAAACACAGACTGATTGTAAAATGTATAAATATTCCGAATGTGAATCTAATGAGACAACTCTTTTTAAGAAATTCTTCCGTTTTCCATCTCATACACTTTATCTGCGATTTTCATGGTAGACTGTCTATGAGATACTAAAACTACTGTTTTTTCTGTGCATTCTTCTTTTAAGGCTTTTAATATTATTCCTTCATTCAGAGAGTCCAAATTACTGGTAGGCTCATCCAACATAAGAAACGGTGCCTGATGGAGAAATGCTCTGGCAATCCCAATTCGCTGCCGTTCTCCGCCAGACAGAGTATCTCCCAATTCTCCTACCTGTGTATCATACCCCTTTGGAAGTTTTTCAATAAAACTATGAAGGGCTGCTTTTTTCGATGCCTCTATAATTTCCTCCCTGGAAGCATCCGGTTTCGCAATCCTAATATTGTTTGCTATGGTATCATGAAACAAATACGTCTCCTGTGTTACATAAGCCTCCGTATCACGTAGATTTTTTGTATTGATGTCCTTTACATTTATTCCTGAAATATTCACCCTTCCCGGGTCTGTATCCCAAAAACGCATAAACAATTTCAAAAGCGTAGATTTACCAGAGCCGCTTTTTCCATGAATACCAATAATTTTCCCCTTTGGAAAATAGACACTGTAATCTTTTAAAATCACCTGGTCTTCATAAGAAAATGTTACATGCTCACAGGAAGCATCTTTAAAGCTTACCTCTTTTTTCCCAAATACTTCCTCTACTTTAGATTCTTCTTCTAAAATGGATAATACACGTTCTCCACTTGCCAATGTCTGGTTTAAATTATTAGAAAGATTAGAAAGCGCCACAACCGGACCAAAGGAGCCCATCATGGAGATAGTGCAAAGAACTACTGCATCCATGCTCATTTGTTGTTTTTCATAAAGCAGGAAAGTGAAAAATAACATCCCAAAAGAACTGAGCAAAATCAGAAAATTCGTAATTGCCCTTGTGTTACCTTCCATACGGTTTAATTCTTTTTGTTTCTTTAGCAGCTCCACTGATTTTTTAGACATTTCCCTTTTTCTGTTTTCTTCCTGCCCATATTGTATAGTTTCTTCTAAACCTCTAAGAGAATTTAATACATAACTGTTTAATTCTCCAATACCGGAACGAAATGCCATTCCTGTGGATCCACTTTTTCTTCCATTCCATAAAGGCACACCCACGCCTACCAAAAGATAAGAAACAAGTGCCCAAATACCGGCATAAATATGATATCTTCCAATAAAAAACACCATAATGAGTGACGTAAAAAAACCAATGGCAATAGGGGAAATTGTATGAGCATAAAAAACTTCTAACAGTTCAATATCATTAGTTATAATAGAAATCAGATTTCCTTTATCCCTGCCTTCCAATTTTGCGGGACACAATTTCCGAAGTGCTGCAAACACCTTATGTCGAATAATTGCCAGTAATTTAAAAGCAATATAATGATTACATGCCTGTTCTGCATAATGAAGAATACCTCTTAAAACTGCAAAAACAATTAGAATTTTAATATGGATTGCCACAATCGCCGGTGTATCCAAATACATCAAAGCTGTTCCTGCTAAAATGGTAAGAAAGATTGCACATAAAAAACCTGCTACACCTAAAAAAACAGCTGCCAGCATTACATGCAAAAGAGGAACAATAAGCCCGATAAGCTGTCCCATTACTTTTATTCCACTTCTTCTTTTCACGCCGGCACCTCCTGTTCTAATCCATAATTTTCCAGATTTTTCTGTGTTCTATACATTTTCTTATACACTCCTGACTGTTCTATCAATTCTCTATGTGTCCCTTTTTCCACAATTTTGCCTTCACTCAGCACATAGATGCAATGGGATTTTTTTGCATTTTCCAACCTGTGAGAAATCAACAGCACTGTTTTTGTTTCTGCCAATTGGCTAATTACATCCATAATAATTTCTTCACTTTCTACATCAATATTAGAAGCAGCTTCGTCAAAAATATAAATTTCTGTATCATGAAGCAATGCTCTTGCAATACAAAGCCTCTGGCACTGCCCTCCTGAGAAGTTACTTCCTTTTTCTGACAATTTTGTGTAAAGCCCTTCCTGGCTATTTAAAAACTCCCATAAATTCACTTTTTTCAATACTTCTGTCATTTGTTCTTGTGTGGCATTTGGATTTCCCATGAGAAGATTTTCCTCTACTGTACCTTTAAAGAGATAACTATTGTGTCTTACTAAAGTAACATGTTCCATCAAACTCTTTTCTTTTATCTTTTTTAAATCCATGCCTCCCAACAAAATTTTTCCCTGATACTCTCTGTTTCTTCCCAAAATCAAAGATGCAATAGTGCTTTTTCCACATCCTGACTCTCCTACCAAAGAAACAAACTGTCCTTTTTGAATATGAAAATTCACTTCTTTTAAAATCTGACGTTCCTTCTCATAAGAAAAGCTTATATTTTCAAAATTGATATCCAATTCCTGTCCTGAAAGTTCTTCTGTTCCCAGCTCTCTTTCCGGCATATCCAACAGTCGGAAAATTTTATCACTGGCTGCCATCCCGTTCATTGCAATGTGAAAGAAAGATCCCAGCAAGCGCAAAGGAATAAAAAACTCTGCTGCCAGCAATAAAATAGCAAAAGCTCCTGCAAATCCTAAACTTCCGTCCATATATTCTCTAACCACAACAATCATTCCAACAGCTGCTCCTCCGTAAGCCACCAAATCCATAACACTAATAGAATTCAGCTGCATAGTCAGCACTTTCATAGTAATGCGTCTGAATTTTTCTGCTTCTTCATCCATTTCCTTTGCTTTTCTTTCATCAGACTGATAAATCTTCAAAGTTGTAAGTCCCTGCAAATTTTCCAGAAAGTTATCACCTAATTCCGTATAACTGCCCCAATATTTTTTCAAAAGTCTTTTGGCAAATTTCTGTACCGCTACAATGGAAAGTGGAATAAGAGGCACACAAATCAAAAGTACCAGACTGGCTTTCCAACTGGTGAAAGAAAGCACGGCAAACAAAGTAATCGGAGCTAACAGACTATAAAAAAACTGAGGCAAGTATCTTCCAAAATACGTTTCCAACTGTTCTACCCCTTCCACAGAAAGCTGTACCACTTCTGAGGTGGAAATCTGTTCTTTATAAGACGCACCAAGCCGTACCAGTTTCTCATATATCTTCTCACGCAAAATTCTTTTCACATCAGCGCTTGCCAGAAAGGATGCCTTTGATGCCTTCTTATCACTTACCATTCTAAAAGCAATAGAAATTACACATATCATACCTGTTGTTAAAATCTGTCTGCTTGTAATACTTCCAAATATAGCAGCATCCAAAAAATGTCCTACTGCTAAAATTGCTGCTATCTGTGCCAACAGTCCCAGCCACTGCCAAAGTACATTTTGAACAATATATTTTTTAGAGTCTTTTAAAAGTCCTATCAATCTTTTTTTAATCATCTTCTATCCTCTTTTCGCTAATTAAAATTTTCTCCTGCCATACAGGTTTTCTTTACTGTTTTTATTCCCAAAGTAAAGTAAAGAATATGAAACAACCAAACCGCTGCCAAAATCATCCTGCCAATTGGGACTTTGTCCATCATAATAAAACCAATTCCCATAAAAATTGTCATGGAAATCATTACCATAAGTTTAGCTTTTCTTGTCATCTCTTTTTTATCCATAAACGGCTCTAAATGTTTTTGATACAGAAAAGTCTGACGAAACCAATTTTCCAGTTTTCTCGAACCTCTTGCAAAACAATACAATGCCGCCATCAAAAAGGGAACTGTAGGTAAAATCGGCAAAATGACACCAACAGCTCCTACACCCATCATTAAAAATGCAATTCCTATCCACAATCCACGTTTTGTCTTTTCCATGATTTCCTCCATACAGCAATAGTTAGTCTAGGCTTACTCTATTTTCTAAAAAAAATTGTCGTATTAAAGAACATTGAAATTATGCACTTAATGCGGCAACTCTTTATCAGTTAGTCAAGAATAACTTATAGCACATTCTTCTATTTTTGTCAATACCAGTATATATTTTCGATATTTCCCAATATTTTTTCATTATTTTCTGTTAATTCATGCGTTATTTTTGCCAGCCTATTGTTATGCATTCTTATGCTGTGCAACAAACAATATCACTCCTGTTTCGGCAGCCAATGATCTTGTGTATGGAAATAACGGAACCCTCACCAGAGCTGAATGGTTACATAATTTAGCAACAATTTTTGAAATGTCTGTGGATGATGAGACTTATCCCGAAAATTTGCTGATGTGCGATAAAGAAGTAATAGAAGTGTAAAAAATTTTGCCGTTCCTATCCG
>URHS01000053.1 GCA_900547685.1 uncultured Blautia sp.
TAAAGTAGAGGAAATCATGGAAACACCATATTTCCTTGCAAATACAACAGAAGGAACAAAAGAGCTGGTACGCAAATACGGACTGCGTAACTCCCAGCTTTTAACCATTGCACCTACAGGAACTTTATCTACCATGCTGGGCATTTCAGGAGGAATTGAGCCGATTTACGCCAATTATTATGAGAGAAAAACAGAGTCCTTACATGGGGAAGATGTGTATTATAGAGTTTACACAAAGATTGTAAAAGATTTCATGGAGGAGCATAAAGTTTCAGATGACAGATTGCTGCCGGATTATTTTGTAACAGCCATGACCTTAGATTATCATCAGCGAATAGATATGCAGTCTATCTGGCAGAAACATATTGATGCATCTATTAGTTCTACAGTAAATGTACCTTCCGGTTTTACGGTGGAAGAAACAGAAAATCTCTATTTATATGCCTTTGAGCAGGGATTAAAAGGAATTACCATTTTCAGAGATGGATGCAAACGTATAGGAATTTTAAATACAAAAGAAACAAAGAAAATTACAGCCGGAGAGGGATTGAAGAGAGGAGAGATTATTCTTGTTACGGATGATGTAGTGGGCAAAAAAAGAAAGCTCATAACCGGTTGCGGAAGTCTTCATTGTATTGCACTTTTTGACCCACATACAGGGGCACTTTTAGAAACATATTTAAGCAAGGGTTCTACCGGAGGATGTAATAATTTTATGGTTGGTCTTTCCAGAATGATTTCTATCAGTGCAAGAGGCGGAATTGATATTGAAACTATTGTAGACCAGTTGAATTCCAGCGGTTCTTGTCCATCTTATACAGCCCGAAGGGTAACCAGAAAGGATACAAGTAAAGGCGCATGTTGTCCAATGGCAGTAGGAAATGCTCTAATGGATATGTATAAGGAAATGCAGGAGGAATTAAGTCAGAAAGCAGAAAAAGAAGAAAAAGGCAAGAAGATTCCAAAACCAAAAGCTGTTCCGGTAAGAGAAGAAACAGATAAAATGTATTGTCCGGAGTGTGGGGAACCACTTGTTTTTGAAGAAGGATGTAATATTTGCAAAAGCTGTGGTTGGAGCAAATGTCATTGATGAATAAAGGGAGAGTATATGAAACTTTTATTTAAACAAAGGATTTTTTCATGGTTTGACAGTTATGATATTTATAATGAACAGGGAGAAAAAGTTTACACAGTAAAGGGCGAGCTGGCATGGGGACACTGCCTGAAAATTATGGATCAATATGGACAGAATATCGGTACAGTAAAAGAAAAAGTACTTACCTTTTTACCCAAATTTGAACTCTATGCAGGAGGACAGTATTTGGGATGTGTTCAAAAAGAGTTTACCTTTTTAAAACCGAAGTTTGTCATTGATTTTAACGGTTGGAGTGTACAGGGAAACGTATGGGAATGGGACTACGAAATACAGGATCAGACAGGAAGGGCAGTAGCTTTGATAAACAAAGAAGTATTTTCTCTGGCTGATACTTATGTTATGGAAATTGACAGACCGGAAGAAGCATTATATGTTCTGATGTTGGTTCTGGCTATTGATGCAGAAAAATGTTCCAGACAGTCATAAAAAAGGAAGATAAAAAATGAGATTAGAAAAGTTACAAAATTTGCTGAGAGAAAAAGGATTTCCCTTTACCTATTCTGAAGAAGAAAATTGCGGAAGTATTGATTTTGAATATCGCGGAGTTTCTTATCATGTATGGGAATTTTTTGATCATGTATGGGGAGCAGAAACCAATGTGAAAAACATGGGAAGACATGAAGATCTATTCGGAGATTATGAGAAAGAAATTATAGATATTGTTCAGAAATGGAATTAAAAAAGAAAATAAAAAATGGGCTTGACATTGACGCAACGGAAACTGTTATGGTAATTGTACAGGAAGAAAAGGAGGAAGAAATATGGAGTACAGTATCAGACAGTTGGCAGATATTGCAGGGGTAAGTACCAGAACTCTTCGTTATTATGATGAAAGAGATTTGTTAAAACCCAACAGAGTAAATGAACAAGGCTGTCGTTACTATGAACAGGAGCAGGTGGACCTGCTGCAGCAAATCTTATTTTACCGGGAAAGAAATCTGGGATTAGAAGTGATTAAGGAGATTGTCACCAATCCTCAATTTGATGCGGCACAAGCGCTTGAGGAACATTTAAATGCTCTGATGGAACAGGAAAAACATATTGCTTCTTTAATTCAGACTGTAAAAAATACTATTGCAGATATGAAAGGAGAAAGAAGTATGAGTGATAAAGAGAAATTTGAAGGTTTTAAGAGAGAGCTGATAGAGAAGAAAGAAAAGCTTTACGGTAAAGAAGCCAGAGAGAAATATGGCGAGGAGGCTGTTGACGAAGCAAATCAAAAAATTATGGGGTTATCAGAGGCAGACTATGAAAGATTTAAAAATCTGGAAAAAGAGATTGGACGTCAGTTAGAAGAAGCTGTAAGAAACAAAGAATTGCCTGAAAGTGAAACAGGGCACAGAATTGTGCTTTTACATAAGGATTGGTTAGGATATACATGGAAGGAATATTCTGCTCAGGCACATAAAGGGCTTGCGTCTATGTATATAGAAGATGAAAGATTTCTCGCATACTATGATAAGGATTTAAAAGGATGCGGTGAGTTTCTTGTAAAAGCGGTGAATTATTGGGCAGGAAAATAAAGGAAGCTTTATGAGAGAGGTTTTATAATGGGAGAAAGTACAAAAGATATGACCAGGGGAAATCCCCGCCAGATGATTATTTCTTTTGCCATTCCTCTGATGTTGGGAAATGTCTTTCAACAGATGTATACAGTTATGGACAGTGTTATTGTAGGCAGAGGAGTAGGAGTGGAAGCATTGGCAGCCTTGGGGACATCAGACTGGCTTAGCTTTACTGCCATGGGTGGAGTTACCGGGGTGGCACAAGGTTTTTCTGTTTTAATTGCTCAGCGTTTTGGGGCAAAAGACGAAAAGAGTATGAAAAAGACAGTTGCCATGTCTGTATGGACAGGAGCAGGGATTACCTTATTGTTTATGGCATTGTTTTTAGGAAATTTGAAAACTCTGCTGAATTTTTTGAGGGTACCGGAGAATATCTGGCAGTCTGCTTATAATTATCTGTTTATTTTGTTGGTAGGATTAGTTGCCACGGCTTTATATAACATATCTTCGGGAATATTGCGAGCAATGGGAGATAGCAAAACACCTTTGAAAGCTATGGTAATGGCATCTGTTACCAATATTGTATTGGATTTAATTTTTGTTATGGTTTTTCACTGGGGAGTGGAAGGAGCAGGAATTGCAACTGTTCTGGCTCAACTTTGTTCCGGAGGAATTTGCTGTATTCAGCTTAAAAAATACGGTGTATGGAAGATGAGTAAAGAGGATTGGAAGTGGGATTTCTATGTAGTGAAGAAATTATTGGGATTAGGAATTCCGGTTGCTTTCCAGAACATTATTATCGGCTTTGGCGGAATTGTTATTCAGTATGTTATTAATGGTTTTGGATTTTTATATGTGGCAGGTTTTACAGCTACTAATAAGTTGTATGGACTGTTTGAATTGGCAGCGGTTTCCTTTGGATATGCTACATCTTCTTTTGTAGGACAAAATTTAGGTGCCGGAGAGTATCAAAGAATTAAAGACGGGGTGAAAATTTCTGCACAGCTTTCTGTATGGATTGCGTTGGCAGTAGGTGCAGTATTACTTATTTTCGGACATGAGATTTTACAGATTTTCATTTCCCCTACGGAGAAACAGGCAGAAGAAGTTTTAAAGATTGCATATAATTATCTGGCTGTTATGGGAGCTACTCTTATAATTTTGTACTTACTTCATATTTATCGCTCGGCTTTGCAGGGAATGGGTGATACCGTTATTCCCATGTTTTCAGGAATTGCAGAAATGATTATGCGCATTTCCATAGCATTTTTACTTCCCCTTGTAATGGGAAAAGACGGCATATATTTTGCAGAGACAGGAGCATGGCTGGGTGCTATGATTTTGTTGATTGTGGCATATCAGAAAAAAATTAAAAAAATCTGTTCATAAAAATCAGGATATCACAGACGTATAGAAAAGAACGTTGTGATATCCTTTTTTATTCTTTATTTCTTTAAGGGAACAGATATATTACGGTTTAAAACAGTTTTAAAGAAAACGATGCAAATAATGGCGGATAGCAGAGAACCGGCAGCAGTAGCGAGTCCCATAGGAAACAAAGTTTCAGGGAAAAGCATGGATGTTAAATACACACCGGGAACGCGCACCAGTAGAATTGCAAGAACATTATGTATAAAAGAAAGCATGGATTTTCCGCAGGCACAGAAATAACCGCTGAAGCTAAAATGAATTCCGGCAAACATACAATCCCATACATAGCCTCGCAAATATTGTTCTCCAAGATGAATAGTTTTTGCACCGTCTGGTGTTGTTGCATCTGTGAAAAGAGCCACTATCGGTTCGGCAAAAAATTGCATGATAACGGCGGCAATCAAACCAAAGCATACCGTGATTATAGTTGCATAGCGAAGGGTTTGTTTTGCTCGTTCCTGTTTTCCTGCTCCAATGTTTTGCGCACCTAAGGCAGAAACCGTGGAAAGCATGGAAGAAGGGACTAAAAACAGAAAACTGATAATCTTTTCTACAATTCCTACGGCTGCTGCGTCATTTAATCCACGGCTGTTGGCAATAATTGTAATGATAAGAAAAGAAATTTGAATAAACCCATCCTGCAATGCAATGGGAATTCCCACATTTAGAATTTTCCCCATTATAATTCGCTGTGGTTTGAAATCCTCTTTTTTTACAGCCATGTCATTTTTCCGTTTCAAAATAATGATAAGAGAAATCAAAACACTGCAAGCCTGTGACAAAACCGTTCCCAATGCAGCGCCGGAAGGTCCCATCTGAAAAGCCCCCATAAACAGATAATCAAGTCCAATGTTTATGATACAGGCAATGGCAATAAAATACATAGGTGTTTTGGAGTCACCCATACCGCGAAAGATAGAACTGATAATATTGTATGCAGTAATAAAAGGAATTCCAATAAAACAAATAGTTAAATAATCCACAGTACCGGAAACCGCTTCAGAGGGTGTTGACATTACAGAAACAACAGGTTTTACAAAAATAAGTAATACAGCTGTTAAAATAAGAGAAATAATTATAAACAAAGTGGCGGTATTTCCGATACTTGCAGAAATACTTTTTTCATCGTTTTTTCCTACAGCCTGACCAATTGATACAGTAGAGCCCATAGCAAGCCCAACAATGATTACAGTAAGAAAATGCATAAATTGTGAGCCAATAGATACAGCAGTTGTTGCGGAAACATCTGCAAATTGTCCGATAATAAATAAGTCTGCCATACCATAAAGTGTTTGCAGAAAGTAGGAGAGAAGATATGGAAGTGAAAAAAAGATAATGCCTTTTAATACACTACCGGTAGTAAAATTTTTTTCCATGTTTAACCTCTTTCTTCGGTGTATTTCCAATATTATATCTCCTAAAACATGGGTAAAGTCAAGTGGTTTTAGTAAATCTGCTTATAAGAAATAACTGTAAAGATGAAAAATTAACAACTGTCTTGTCACTTGTAAAAACATAGTGTATAATAGCTGTCAAATGCTTGGCAGGAGGAAAGAGAAAATGAAAGCCATGAAAGAGGAAATCGAACAGCTTAAAAAAGAAAAAAATGCAGTGATTTTAGCTCATTATTATGTTCCGAAGGAAGTACAGGAGATTGCGGATTTTGTAGGCGACTCCTATTATTTAAGTAAAAAAGCAAAAGAAACAGAGACAGATATCATTGTTTTTGCAGGTGTTTCTTTTATGGGAGAAAGTGCAAAAATTTTAAATCCACAAAAGAAAGTGTTATTACCGGACGCAGAAGCAGATTGTGCTATGGCACACATGGCATCAGCGAAAAAAATTCAGGAAATGAGAAAAAAATATGAGGATTTGGCAGTGGTATGCTACATTAATTCCACCGCAGCTTTAAAGACTGTTTCTGATGTATGTGTGACTTCATCCAACGCAGTAAAAATTGTGAAAGCACTGCCTAATAAGAATATTTTTTTCATTCCGGATGAAAATCTGGGAAGTTATGTAGCAAAGCAGATACCTGAGAAGAATATTCTTTTAAATGATGGATATTGTCCGGTACATAAAAAAATTACAGTAGAAACCGTAAGACAGGCAAAGATAAAATATCCGGAAGCAGACTTTCTTGCACATCCGGAATGTACAGAAGAGATTCTGGAAGAAGCAGACTTTATAGGCAGTACATCTGATATTATCAATTATGCAGAAAAATCTTCTAAAAAGGAATTTTTAATCGGTACAGAAGATGGAGTTTTTGCAGAGCTTATGAAGAAATGTCCGGATAAAAGTTTTTACTCTGTTATGCAGGGACAATGCTGTAAGGATATGAAAAAGATTACTCTTGAGAAGGTACGTGACTGCTTAAAAGAAGAGAAATATGAGGTGGAAATTACGGAAGATACCAGAGAAAAAGCTCAAAAAGCATTGGATAGAATGTTGGAGCTGGCAAAATAGGGGGGATGTCTTTATGAATAAAATAAAAACAGATGTATTGATTGTGGGAACAGGTGCCAGCGGACTTTTTGCAGCTCTTCATATTCCTTCCAATATGCAGGGGGTTTTGATTACAAAAGATGAAATTAAAAATAGTGATTCTTATTTAGCACAGGGGGGGATTTGTGTTTTAAGAGATGAAAATGACTATGACAGTTTTATGGAAGACACATTAAAAGCAGGTCATTATGAGAATAGAAAAGAATCGGTGGATATCATGATACGCTCTTCAAGAACTATAATTGATGAATTGATTTCTTACGGTGTAGATTTTGCAAAACGCAATGGAGAATTGGATTATACAAGAGAGGGATGTCATTCTAAAGCCAGAATTTTATTCCATGAAGATATTACCGGTGAGGAAATTACCAGTAAGCTTTTAATGGCAGTGAAAAAGCTTTCAAATGTAAAAATTATGGAACATACTACAATGTTGGATTTAATTGAAAAGGATAATACCTGTTTGGGAATTCTTGCAGAAACAGAAAATGAAGAATGCATAGGAATTCAGGCAGAATATACCATACTGGCAAGCGGTGGAATAGGAGGTTTATATCAACATTCCACTAATTATCCACATTTAACAGGAGATGCCCTGGCAGTTGCCATGCGCCATAAAATAGAATTAGAAAATATTGATTATATTCAAATTCATCCTACAACCTTATATTCTTTAAAACCGGGCAGACGTTTTTTGATTTCCGAGTCTGTGCGTGGAGAAGGAGCAAAATTATATAATGCTCAGGGAAAACGTTTTGCAAATGAAGTACTGCCCAGAGACCTTATGACAAAGGAAATTCATAAACAAATGGAATTAGACAACAAACCTTATGTATGGTTAGATATGACTGTTTTAGGCGAAAAGGTAATTTTAAATCATTTTCCCCATATCTATGAAAGATGTCTGGAAGAAGGCTATGATGTAACAAAAGAATGGATTCCGGTAGTCCCTGCGCAGCATTATTTTATGGGTGGTATTCACGTGGATGCAGACAGCAAAACAACGATGAATCGCTTGTATGCAGTAGGTGAGACAAGCTGCAATGGGGTACATGGCGCGAATCGTCTGGCAAGCAATTCTTTATTGGAAAGTTTGGTTTTTGCAGAGCGTGCAGCGAAAAACATTGAAAAAAATGAGAAAAAGGGCAAGACAAATGATGCAGATTTTGATAAACTATATCAAGAAGCACAGAATTGTATTGTAAGCCAGAAAGAGTGTCTGGCAGAAATGTATAAGAATGAAATCTTGAAAGAAATAGAAAGAGAGCGACTGGCAAAATGAACGATATTACAATGAGATTAAATGCAGATAATTTGATAAAAATGGCATTACAGGAAGATATCAGCAGCGAAGATGTTACTACAAATGCAGTGATGAGAAACAGAAAACAGGGAGAGGTACAGCTCATTTGCAAGCAGGACGGAATTGTTGCCGGATTAGGTGTGTTTGAGCGTGTTTTTAAGCTATTGGATGAGACAACAGAGGTGGAATTTTATGTAGAAGACGGCGATGAGGTAAAGAATAAACAGCTTCTTGGAGTTATTCGTGGAGATATTCGTGTACTTCTTTCCGGTGAGCGTACCGCATTGAATTATTTACAGAGAATGAGCGGAATTGCAACTTATACACATCAAATTGCAGAGCTTTTAAAAGAAACAAAAATTAAGCTCTTGGATACCAGAAAAACAACTCCTAACATGCGTATCTTTGAAAAATATGCAGTAAAAGTCGGTGGCGGTTACAATCACAGATACAATCTTTCTGATGGAATTCTGTTGAAAGATAACCATATTGGAGCAGCAGGAAGTGTGAGAAAAGCTGTAGAGATGGCAAAGGAATATGCGCCATTTGTTCGTAAAATCGAGATTGAAACAGAAAATCTGGAGATGGTAAAAGAAGCTGTAGAAGCCGGAGCAGATATTATCATGCTGGATAATATGACACCGGAGGTAATGAAGGAAGCCGTAAAAATGATTAACGGAAGAGCGGAAACAGAGTGTTCCGGTAATGTTACAAAAGAGAATATTGAACGCCTGGTAGAAGTTGGTGTAGACTATATTTCCAGCGGAGCTTTGACACATTCCTCTCCGATTTTAGATTTGTCTTTAAAAAATCTTCACGAGGTATAAGACAACGAAGGAAGGGGATTTTTCAGAATGGTTGGAGAAACACGCAGAAAAGAAATTTTAAAATATATTTCAGAAAGCGACAAACCGGTATCAGGAACAAAGCTGGCAGAAATTTTTCATGTAAGCAGACAGGTAATTGTACAGGATATTGCGTTATTGCGTGCGGCGGATTGTGAAATTTTATCTACCAACAGAGGATATATCTGTCAGGGAGCTAAGAAGTTTGTTCGGGTTTTTCAGGTATGTCATACAGATGAAAAAATAGAAGAAGAATTAAACGCAGTAGTAGATTGCGGAGGAACTGTCATTGATGTTTTTGTGCAACATCATGTTTATGGAGAATTAAGGGCTTCTTTACAAATTAGTTCCAGAAGACAGGTCAAACAGTTTGTGGAAGATATTCGTACAGGAAAGTCACGTCCCCTTACGAATATTACTTCAGGTCATCACTGTCATACTATTAGTGCAGATAGTGATGAAGTTTTGGATCTTATTGAAGAAGCATTTAGGAAATTGGAAATTTATGAGGATGGTAGAAAGAATATGGAAGTTAGAATTAGAAATGCAAAATTAGAAGAAGCATCTGTATTGGCACAGATAGAAGCAGAATGTTTTCCAAAGGCAGAGGCAGCATCAGCAGAGGAAATTCAAAAGCGTATGAATACTTTTTTAGAATGTTTTTTTGTGGCAGAAGTGCAGGGAGAGATTGTCGGCTTTATTAATGGGGCAGTGACAGACCAGCCTTCTTTGCCGGATGAACTTTATCATAATGCCGCACTGCATAAGCCGGATGGAGATTATCAGACTGTGTTTGGACTGGATGTAAGAGAAACATATAGAAATCAGGGAATTGCAGGGAAACTGTTGGATTATTTTTCAGATACGGCTAAAGAAAGAGGAAAAAAAGGTGTACTCTTAACCTGTAAAGAACATTTGCTGAAGTTTTACGGAAGTCATGGATTTGAAAACTTTGGGGTGGCAGACTCTACACATGGGGGAGCTTGCTGGTATGATATGAGAAAAATGTTTTAGAAAAGATAACTGCTGTAAGAGATGCAAGGATAAATTGGCATTTCTTACAGCAGTTTTTTTGTTACATTTCTGTTTTTAACAGAGTCGGAAAAATTAAAAGCAGATTACTTGTATAGAGGAGAAGAATAAGGTAGTATATAGAATAGTGGGAGGAAAAACAATGCGGGTAATGATATGCGATGATGAAAAAGGTACTTGTGCGGAAATAGAACAAATGATAAAGCATTTTGCATTTGAAAAATGTATCAAATTAGAAGTGGATGTATTTTTTGATGGAAATGCTTTAACAGAGTATTTAAAAACAGAGAAAGCTCCGGATATTCTTTTTTTAGACATTGAAATTCCGGGGAAGAATGGTGTAGAAGTTGGTAAGTATATTAGAGATGTGCTGAAAGATCCGGATATGTTTTTGGTGTATATATCTTCTAAAAAAGATTACGCATTAGAACTGTTTCAAAATCAACCATTTGATTTTTTGGTGAAACCAATAAAGACAGAAAGATTACTGCATATTATGGAAAAAATATTTAGTATTCTTGATAGAAGTGAAAGCAACTTTGAATATAAAAATCAAGGAAATAGTTACAGGATTATGTATAAAGATATTTTGTATTTTCAAAGCAATGGTCGAAAAATCAATATTGTGATGAAAAAGGAAACAAGAGATTTTTATGGCAAATTATCCGAAGTCGAAAAGGCTTGTCCTGAAAGTTTGTTTTTACGTATTCATAAATCATATTTGGTTAATATGCACTATGTAAAAGAAATTACTTATAAATGGATAAAAATGATAAACGAAGATATCCTTGATATCAGTAAATCAAATCGTGTAGAAATAAGAAGAAAAGTGATGGAGAGTATGGTAAATGAAATTCGTTACGATAGCTGAATTACTACTGATTTTTTTAGCAAATGGAATGCGATTTTATGCAGTAAAGAGATACATAGATTATTTTATTTCTAAAGATAAGAAGCGTTGGGAGCATACAGGGATTTTATATGTTCTTGCATGTGTAGGAACATTTGCAATTAGTATGGTATTCGTTTCGCCGAAAGCAAATGTTATTACAAATATTTTAGCGTTATTTATTTTGACATTTCCTTATCAAGTGAAATTGTCGAAAAGGTTATTGGTAACATTTACGATATATATAATAAATGCTTTGATAGATATTATAGTTGTTCAATTATTGACCGTTTATGTGCCGGGGCAGCCAATAGGATGGATATATCAAATGATAATTGGTTTGGTGAATTTGATACCAACGGCATTTTTAAAGGATACCAAAGAATACGAAAAAGATATATCACTGCCATTTATGAAGATAGTCGTATTGGGATTGATACCTTTTATAAGTATTATCTGTATATATAACATTGCAATTTTGACAAATCATAACAGGTCTGCTGTACTTACTATTGCGTTTAGCTTAATATTTATTAATGTCCTTTTATTATATTTATACCATTCATTAGTAGAATTTTATTCTGCTCAAATGAAAGAGAAAAAATTAGAGCAAATGATTGAAGTATATGCACATCAGCTCGATGTTATGCAGGAGTCACAGGAACAAATGAAAAAATTAAGACATGATATTAAACATCATCTTATAGAATTATCTGCAATGGCTCAACAGAATGAAAATAAAGATATGCTAAAATATTTAGAAGAAATGAATAAATTTATGTTAAACCCAGCAGAAAAGGTTTCTACTGGAAATAGAGAAATAGACGGAATTTTAAATTATATGCTTCGACAAGCGGATGAACTGCTTAATACAGTAAATATAGATATTCAAATACCTAAGCAGTTATATAATAAAAATTTTAATATTTGTGTGATTTTGGGTAATCTTTTGGAAAATGCAATTAGAGAAGCAAGTAAATCAACTGAAAAATATTTGTCAATTAGTGTGCGTGTGAAAAAAGATATATTGTTTATCTTAGTTGAAAACAGTTATATTGGTAAAATTGTAAAAGAAGAAAATAAATTTAAAACCAGACAGAAAGATACATCCATTCATGGAATTGGTTTGGAGAGTGTGAAACAGGTAGTTGCAAAATGCAGTGGGGATATAAAAATTGAATATACGGAAAATCATTTTGCGGTACAAGTTTTATTGTATTTATCAAATCTTGTATGATGTGAAAGAGCCTTTGGGCTCTTTTCTTTTGCTCAAATCTATTAAAAAAACTCCGTTTTTGTCATAATTATAACCCATTTCTTTCAATTTGGATTTGAGAGACTTCATTTGCGTTACAATAAATATATTCAATACCTAAAATGGGAGGAACTATGCACAAGAAAAAAATTAACAGAAAATATCTTTTAACAGTAACGTTTTTAATGTTATCTTCCGGTCTTTTTTGTGGTTGTTCTTCAAAAAAGAAAGAGATTGTATGGTATATATCCGAACCGGAGTCTTATGGGATAGAAAATGCAATAGCGTATGAAGAAATAGAAGCAGAACGTTTTCAGTTATTTAATGAACGTTTAGAAGAATTAAAGATACCTGCAAAGGTAGTTTTTAAATATATGCCGGATAAATATGAGGCAAAACAGGAGGATTTTGAAAGCGGGAATTTGTATGAAAGCGAATTTCTATTTCAGACAAACATGATAGAAAACCTGTTGGAAAAAGATGCAGATGCAGACATAGCTGGTTTTTCTCCGTTGGAATATGAAAAGTTTTTAGAACTGGACGAATATTTAAAAGCGGAAGAAAATAAAAAAGTTTTAAATGCAATTCCCGAAACAGTTTGGAAAGCAAATACAATCAACCAAAAGACATATCAAATACCAAGAGGGAATGTTTCTATATTTGAATTAACATACGTGTTTTATAAACCATTTTTAGAAAAGTACCAAATAAATTTGGGCGAAACGGGAATTGAGAATATGACTCCGGAAGATGTTATCCGATTTTTAAAGCCATATTTTGAAGAAGAACAGCTTTTGGATGGTAAATATTATCTGACATCAGCAACCGATTTACAATATGGAGCATATTTACAGAAACGATATATCCCGGTGATTAAAAATTCCAGAGACTGTAACTTAGCTGTTGATGTACAGGAAAAGAAGCTTGTCAGTTTGTTAGATACTCCGGAAATGGAAAAAATGTTGGAAATCCATGATTTAATTTATAAAGAAAATTTGGATGCACATATAGAACGGCAATATCAAAACGGAGTTCCGGTATTCCGAATGACATCCATACCAACCATAAAAGAATTGACAGGGGAAACGGAAAAGGAATGGGTGGAATTGCCATTAGGAGACAGAACAGTAGAAAGCTCTTTCGGAAACGGAGTCTTAAAAGACAGTGATGAAAAGGAATTGGCAGTTCGTGTGCTGGCAGCCTCTATGTATGATGAGGAGCTTACCAACATTATGATTTACGGAGTTTTGGATAAAGAATATCAGCTGACAGACGGACATGCAATTTATCAAGGGGAAGGGACTCCCTTATCCTCTATGGGGAGTTTCAAACGCATCGGAAATAACAGAATATCATATCCAAATCAGTTGGAGGTAAAAGAAAAAGCACAAATAGCTGAACAACTATTAGAAGAAACAACAATTCAGGAATATGGTAATTTTACTCCTGTATTAGATGAAAATCTTTCCAAGAAGATTGCGGAAATTGCCGAGGTTTATAACGACCTGGAGAGTAAAACAGAATTTGAAGAGATACCTGACCTTGAGGTGTTTATACAGGAGCAGGAGCAAAAGCTGAAAGAAGCGGGAGTAGAAGAAGTAATTTCAGAACTCCAGAAACAATTGGATGGCTGGAAGGAGTGAAGGGATGCAGTTGGAAATAAAAAATGTTAAGAAATGTTATGGTGAAAAAGAAGCATTAAAGCAATTAAATTTGCAACTTTCACCGGGAATATATGGACTTTTAGGACCGAACGGAGCCGGAAAGAGTACGCTTATGAAACTAATCTGTATGCTGATAGAGCCTACAGCAGGAACAATATTATTTGATGGTAAAGATATTAGAACAGACAGAAAAAAATTTTTAAAACTACTGGGATATATGCCACAACAACATTGTTTATATCCGGAATTTGGGGTAGAAGAATATTTATATTACATAGGAACACTAAAAGGGATGGACAAGAAAAGGGTGAAAAAAAGTACAGAAGAATTATTGAAAAAAGTACGCCTTTTGGACGTCAGAACGCAGAAAATCCGCACGTTATCAGGTGGAATGCAGCAGAGACTTATGTTTGCTCAGGCATTACTGGATAATCCCCAAGTATTGATTTTAGATGAACCAACCGCAGGACTTGACCCTGAAAAGAGAATTGAAATGAGAAACTTGATTGCGGAATATGCCAAGGATAAAATTATTATAATCGCTACCCACGTAGTAAGTGATGTGGAATTGATTGCCGATAAAATTTTGCTTTTAAAGAAAGGGGAACTTTTAGCAAAAAGCAGTGTTTTGGAGCTTACAAAAAGTCTATATGGCAAAGTCTGCGAATTGGAAGTGGAAGAAGAATTGGAAATCTTGGAGAAGCAATACCGGATTAGCAGTGTGTATCGGCGGGAAGGAAAAATTTATGCCAAAGTTTTACTAAAAACAGGAGAGAAATTACCGGAAAAAGCAGCAAAAGTATATCCGGATTTGGAAGATGTATATCTGTACTATTTTCGTAGCAGTGAAGAGTAAAGGAAAAAAAGATGTCAAAATTGATTATATATGAATGGAAAAAGCTGTGGAAAAATGCTTCTGTTTTAAAAATTCTATTGCTATTTTTGGTTCTTTCAGGCGTGATATTTCAGGGAGAATTAAATCAGGATAAAGAAGCACATCAGATCTATTTGGAATTCCACAAAGCCACAGATAATATGACGGAAAAGGAAGCAGGAAATTGGTTACTGGAACAGCAGAAAAAAGAAAATACCGGATATGGGGAGCATAAAGCGCTTCTGTATTTGGAAGACGAGATATCGGCAATAAAGGACTATGATACATATCGAGAGTCTATTCAAGACAGGTATCAGCAAAGTCAAAATATTTCTGTTTTTGCAAAAGATGAGAAAGAAAATCAGTATATGGAGCGGATAGCAAAGAAATATAAGGAGCTTGAAGTTAAAGCTCCGATGAAGCGACAGCCATATCAGGGACTTTTGAAAGTTCTGGATTTTTATGTACAGTATATTTTGGCGATTGTTTTGTTAATTTATCTTGTAAGTGTTGTATTTATACAGGAGCAGAGAAATGGGAAAGCGGATTTTGCCCGTACAATGCTTAAAGGTAAAAATCCTTTGTTTTGTGCCAAAGCATGCACGGTGTACGGAACTTTACTGATTTATCTGTTTGGCACATTTTTCATTCATCTGGTATTAGCTTCCGGAGTATATGGAATGATTTCAATGGATGCGGCAATTCAAAGTGTGCCGGGCTTTTATGCTGTTCCCTATGCGTGGAGTATAGGGATGTATATAATAGCCTATGGAGTTATGCAGGGATTGGCAGCTTTCCTTCTTACTGCGATTGCTATCTTTTTGGCAAGGTGGTCTGTATCGGAAGTAAAAACAGCATTCGGTATTATGCTTATTATGGGATGGAGCTTATTTTGCCAAAATACAATGACCGGAGAAGGATTTGAGGCGGTTTTTAGGATATGGAATATATGGGGGGCATTTACAGGTAAATCCATAATCCGAAATTATGAAATTCTCAGATTTGGAAATATTCTTGTGGAACAGAGCTTAGGAATACCGCTTTGTATTATCGTAGCAGTTTTCTTTTTGATAATAGGTGGAATTCATTGTTCGAAAGAGAGAGAAAAGAAATATTACCGAAAAGAAAAAAAGAAAGGGTATCCACATGGATTGTTTTATTATGAAATGAAAAAGCTGTGGATTTATCAAGGGGGGATATTTTTATTTGCTGCATGTATGTGTATACAAGCAATGACTGTTTATCAGTATAAAACCTATGTGGGCACAGATGAGTTTTATTATCAGAAATATATTGATGAATTTGGAAACAGAATTACAGCCGAAACAGATGAAAAAATCGCAGCAGAAAAAATGCGTTTGGAGCATTTGGAAGAAGAATTGTCTCAAACAGACGATTTTGTAAAAAGTTATAAGCTTACACAAGACTTGGAATGTGTAGGAGGATTTCAGAAATATGTGGAACGGACAGAAAATCTACTGGCTGAGAACAAGAAACCGATTTTGCTGAAAGACAAACAGTATGAATTGCTGTTTGGAAATACCGAAGTATCTCAAATGATGGTTATTTTGCTGTGCGTTTCTTTTGCCTTTTTAATTCCGTCTGTGTATCAGAAGGAAAAGGAAACCGGAATGGAAGTGTTACAGAATACGTCTCGATTTGGCAGAGGAAAATTATGGCGTTTAAAAATTGAAATCGTACTTTTATATTGTATTCCTTTTGTACTTTTTAGCGGAGCAATGGTATTTGTGAAGGAAAAGAAAACGTATGATTTGGAATGGATGTCTCCCATAGGATGTTTGTCGCAATACTGGGAGCAGGATACATCAATTCCTGTATGGACTGCTTTTATAGTCGGGATTATTCTCCAATGTATTGTAACGGCAGTTGTTGTTATATTTTTGTCTGCCTGTGCAAAAAGAGTAAGAAATCAGCACATGCAGACAAAAATATAACAACAAC
>URHS01000054.1 GCA_900547685.1 uncultured Blautia sp.
GACTTCCAAAAGTACCGGCTGCTGAGAAGATTGACGTAGATGAAACAGGTAAAATTACCGGTCTGTTCTAATATAGATGCGGAGTTTTAAGGAGGATACAACAATGGGATTTTCAACAGTACCATGTAATGAATTTGTAGAAGTATTAGCATCAAAGGCTCCAGTACCAGGCGGCGGCGGAGCATCTGCATTAGTAGGTGCAATTGGAACTGCTTTAGGAAACATGGTTGGAAGTTTGACTGTAGGGAAAAAGAAATACGCAGAAGTAGAAGACGAAATGTGGGAGTTAAAGAAAAAATGTGATGAACTTCAGAAAGACTTTCTTCGTTTAATCGAAAGAGATGCGGAAGTATTTGAACCTCTTTCAAAAGCTTATGGTATGCCAAGAACTACAGAAGAAGAAAAGGCAGAAAAAGCAAGAGTTATGGAAATCGTATTAAAAGATGCATGTTCTGTTCCAATGGAAATTATGGAAAAATGTTGTGAAGCGATTGAAGTAATCGTTGAATTTGCTGCAAAAGGTTCTACATTAGCAATCAGTGATGCAGGTGTAGGCGCTGCATTCTGTAAAGCTGCATTAAAAGGTGCAAGTCTGAATGTATATATTAATACAAAATCTATGACAGACAGAGCTTATGCAGAAGAATTAAATCAGAAAGCAGATGCTATGCTGGAAAAATATACAAAAATTGCAGATGAAACATTTGAAAGCGTATTATCCAGATTAAAATAAGAAAATCAGAAAAAGAAATTGGAGGAAGCTAGAAAATGGCTAAAAGATTACTTGGTAAAGAAGTAACAGCAGCGTTAAATGAAAGAATTAAAGCAGATGTTGCAGAATTGGAAGCAAAAGGAGTAAAACCTACATTAGGTATTATTCGTGTGGGTGAAAATGAAAGCGATATTTCCTATGAAAGAGGAGCTACAAAACGTTGCGAAACTTTAGGAGTTGCTTGCGAGAAAATTTTACTTCCTGCTGATGTAACACAGGAAGAATTATTAGCAACAATCGATAAAGTAAACAAAGATGACAACATCCATGGAGTATTATTATTCCGTCCACTTCCAAAACACTTAGATCAGTCCGTAATTGAGAATGCTTTGGATCCTGCAAAAGACGTTGACTGTATGACAGATGGTTCTATGTCAGGTGTATTTACTGGAAAGAACGTAGGTTTCCCACCATGTACACCACAGGCATGTATGGAAATTCTGGATCACTATGGAATTGACTGCACAGGTAAAAAGGCAGTTGTAGTAGGAAGAAGCTTAGTAGTAGGAAAACCTGCTGCTATGATGCTCATTAAGAAAAATGCAACAGTTACTGTATGTCATACAAGAACTGTGGATATGCCTTCTGTTGTAAAAGAAGCGGATATCGTTATCGTAGCTGCTGGTCGTGCAGGTGTAGTAGATGATACATACTTGAGAGAAGGTCAGGTTGTTATTGATGTAGGTATCAATGTAAACGAAGAAGGAAAGCTTTGTGGTGACGTTGATTTCGAAAAAGCAGAACCAATTGTAGAAGCAATTACACCTGTACCAGGTGGAGTAGGAAGTGTTACAACTTCTGTTTTAGTAGGTCATGTAGTAGAAGCGGCAAAGAGAAAATTCGCTTAATCTGTAAAATGATAGGAGTTATTGTACGAGGTATTTACCTTGTGCAGTAACTCCTTTTTTAAATTTTATTGAAATTCCGTCATATTCTTCCGAAACCAAAGAGGCATAAAATTTCTTTGGCATTTTGGATTTTTTCTTTCTTCAATGGAAACAGAATGAAAAAAGGTTTTCCAAAGCTCAGAATACAAATCAGTGTCTTTTTTTGAATTTTCTATAATAGAAAGTTCTTCTTTAGTAAGAGGGGTTAAAAAGGTTTTTTGGTCTGAAGGATGAATTAAAGCAGTCATACGATTTTTATCAATGATGATCCAGCTCTCAGAAGGCATTCTGTCTTCAAAATGAGGAGCCAGTAGGGTAAGAACATTGCATTTGGGCTCAATAATAGAAAGAAGAACATTTTCATTGAGTCTGGAAAAGCGTACAAATTCACGAAACTGATGGGATTCGTTTGTTACTTTTCTTTTTAATTCAAATAAAGATGCTACAGCTGGATTTCCCAGCATTTGAGTGGTTTGCTTTTGGTATAGAAAACCAATAATTAAAAAACGGTAAATAATATCCAGTTTATTACTTTCACAAGAAAGAGAGGCAGCATAAACATCATAAAAAGCCTGATAAGATATTTTATTCTGAATAGAGCGAATGATTTTTCTTACTTTTTCTCTATCAGCGTCAATATGGCGATATTCACAGAACAATTCTAAATTGCCAAGAGGTTCTGTCTGAAGGCGAATGTTAGAATGTCCCAGACGTGCAGCCCAGGCATCGTAGATGCAGGTCATCATATCATCAAAGGTATCATAACATGTAAAAACAATCATTTTTCTTTCCTTTTCATTTTTTTAAAATTGTCCCAGAATACTTTTGCGGTTGTCTTCAATGGTGGGTGGGATATCCAAAAAGTGATCATCAAACAGAGAAAGCTGCTGATAGGTCTGAGGATGCTCCAGTTTCCATGAAGTTTCTTTTTGTTCTGCAGTAAGCTGTCTGGTAATAAAATTTTCTTCAATGGGCATGGAATAGAGCATTTTCCCATAACAAGTAATGAAATATTGTGCCCGTTTCAAAACAATTCCAAGACGTTTTAAAATAGAAAAATCCAAGGTGATATTTTTTCTTGTTTGAATAATACGAAAAGCAGATTTATTTCCAATTCCGGGAACTTTCAGTAATTGACTGTAACTTGCAGTGGTAACTTCTATGGGAAATTGTTCTAAATGTCTTAAAGCCCATTCGCATTTAGGATCAAGAAGAACATTAAAATTCGGTTTTTCTGGACTTAACAGTTCTTCAGCCTGAAAGCCGTAATAGCGTAGCAGCCAGTCTGCCTGATACAGGCGATGTTCCCGCAAAAGAGGAGGGGGAGTATCAGGAGAAGGCAAAAGCTTATCTTCATTTAAAGGAATATAAGCAGAAAAAAATACACGTTTTAAATCAAACTTTTGATAGAGTGTCTGGGTAACTTTTAAAAGCTCATAATCATTTTCTGAAGTTGCTCCAATAATCATCTGTGTACTTTGACCTGCCGGAACAAAAGAAGGTACATAAGAAGAATGTACTGGTATAGGAGAAGATACCTGCATGGTTAATGAAGGAGTATTATTTTCAAGTTGTTTTTGCCCAGAGTCTGCAAAAATAGAATTTGGTAAATAGTGGTTGCCGCGATGACGCTCAAAGCGGGAAGATTTTCCAAGAGCTAAACGGGAATCTACAATATTTTGTTGTATTTGCGACATGGGTTTTAAGATTTTGTCGTGAGTTTTACCAGGGGCAAGTGCTTCAAGTCCTTCTTCTGTAGGAAGTTCAATATTTACACTCATTCTGTCTGCAAGATATCCAGTCTTTTGGATAAGGTCATGGTGGGCACCGGGAACGGCTTTTGCGTGGATGTAGCCACGAAAGTGGTATTTATTTCGGAGGAGATACAAAGTTTGATAAATAAGTTCCATAGTAAAGTCCGGACTTTTTATGACACCGGAGCTTAGAAATAATCCTTCAATATAATTGCGTTTATAAAATTCTATGGTAATACTGCAAAGTTCTTCTGGAGTAAAAGTGGTGCGGACTCTGTCATTAGAACGGCGATTTAAACAGTACTTACAATCGTAGATACATTCATTAGAGAAAAGAACCTTTAACAATGAAATGCATCTGCCATCGGCGGCAAAACTGTGGCAGATACCGGAAGCACAGGAATTTCCTAAATATCCTTTTGAACCTCTGCGGTCTGCGCCGCTGGAAGTGCAAGCAACATCATATTTTGCGGCATCAGATAAAATTTCAAGTTTTTGATTTATGTTTAATGCAGTTTGAATATTCATAATGTACTCCTTTAAATGAAAATCGAATGTATGTTCTGCTTTTATTATAGAGGAAAGAAACAGAGAAGTCAAGAACAAATGTTCTGGTTATGAATGGTAATTTTTTCTTTTTTTATGCATATAATTTAATAATAGAATGAAGGGGGTATAGTATGGATACATATAATATTTATAAAGATATACAGGCGCGGACGGGTGGCGAGATTTATATTGGTGTGGTAGGACCTGTGCGTACCGGAAAGTCAACCTTTGTCAGAAGATTTATGGAAATTGCAGCTTTACCAAATATGGAAGAACCGCTTAAAAAGGAAGTCAGGGATCAGCTTCCGTTGAGTGGTTCCGGAAAAATGATTACAACAGCAGAACCTAAATTTATTCCAAAAGAAGCCGCAACAATTCAAATAGGAGAAGACATATCAGCGAAAATACGCTTGATTGATTGTGTAGGATTTATGGTTCCGGAAGCTTCGGGAAATATGGAAGATGGTAAGGAACGTATGGTGAAAACCCCTTGGTTCGGATATGAAATTCCCTTTCATCAAGCAGCAGAAACCGGTACACAAAAAGTGATTACAGAACACTCGAATATTGGGCTTGTTCTGACTTGTGATGGCTCTTTTGGTGAAATTCCACGTGAAAATTATATTTCGAGTGAAGAAAAAACAGTAGCAGAATTAAAGAAAACAGGAAAACCATTTTTGATTCTGGTAAATTCTCAAAAACCATATAAAGAAGAAACCTTAAAATTGGTGGAAGAATTAAAACAGAAATATCAGACAGGTGTTTTAAGCTTAAACTGCGAACAACTTAGAAAAGAAGATATTTCCCGGATTATGGAAAAAGTTCTATATGAGTTTCCCATTGTACAAATGGAATTTTATGTTCCCAAATGGGTGGAAATGCTTCCGCCGGAACACTATTTAAAGAAAGATTTGATTGAAAGTATTAAAAACCTTATGGGAAAAATGCGTTATGTTAAAGATGCAACAAAAGAGAATATGTGTGTTTCTTCTGAATACATACAAAATCTTCTTTTGGAAAAGACAGATTTATCTACGGGAAAATTGAAAATAAGAGTAGATATGGATGATGCATGGTATTACGAAATATTAAGTGAAATGACAGGGGTAGAGATTTCGGATGAATATGAGCTTATTCATACCATGCAGGAGTTGGCAAAAATGAAAGAAGAATACGTAAAAGTACAGGATGCTATTTCTTCTGTAAAAGGAAAGGGATACGGTGTGGTTACACCACAAAAAGATGAGATTAAGTTAGAAGAGCCGGTAGTAATTAAACAGGGAAATAAATATGGAGTAAAAATAAAGTCAGTAAGTCCTTCTATTCACATGATACGGGCTAATATTGAAACAGAAATTGCTCCTATTGTGGGAAGTGAGGAGCAGGCAAAAGATTTAATTTCTTATATTAAAACAAGTGATGAACGAAAGGAAAGTATCTGGCAGACAAATATTTTTGGAAAATCTATTGGAGAATTAGTGGAGGATGGAATTCATACAAAACTGGTTCAAATCGGTGATGAAAGTCAGATAAAACTTCAGGATACCATGCAGAAAATCGTCAATGACAGTAAAGGTGGAATGGTTTGTATTATTATATAAAATAAAAAGCGGGGAGGGTGCTGTATAGTTATGCGGCAGTCTCTCTTTTGTTGTGAAAGAGACAGATTTATGGTAAAATTACAGAAATAAATAAAAGAAAAGAGATGATGTTTAAAGTGGAAGATTCAAACTATGAAAAGGTATTTAAACAATTTCAAGAACGCTTTTTAAAAAAGGATATAGATGAAACAGCAAGAATTCTTCATTTGAAAACAGATGAAAATTATTTATATGTACCGTTTTTTCATAAGATTTGTCGCGTAAAAAAAGATAGCGGAGAAATTGAGGGTGAAACAGAACAAAAGGTTTCTGTGACAGACCGTCTGACTATTATGCATCATTTATGTTGCTATCAGCAGTTTGCACAGGACAGTGACAGGAAAGTTCCTTTCCGGGAAATCAGGGAGGCAGCTGTTTTTGAAGCTGCTTATAATAGAATGGCTTTGAAGCCTTTAAAAGAAGCTTTTCAGGGAAAAACAGAAGAATTTATAAGAGCAGGTATAAAAATAGGTGGGAAAGAGGAAAAGTTTGGAGATGCCAGCGTTACTTTACAGGCGTTTCCCACTATTTCACTGACTTATATATTCTGGGATGGTGACGAAGAGTTTCCTGCATCTGCGAACATTCTTTTTGATAACAGGATTGCCCAATGGACACATCCGGAAAGTGTTCCGATTTTAGCAGAAACAGGAACAAAAAGATTGATAGAAGCTGCGGGGTTTTATGAGTAAAGCTTGGTTTTGCGTTGACTTTTTACAGGGAAAATTATATAATGAGTACGGTTGTTAAGGGAAAAACAGAACTAAGTATTTTTATGGAAGCAGGTGAAATTCCTGTGCAAGTCCGTTACTGTAGAGCCAGATACATAGATTGCTTAGAGAGATGAAGGGCATCTGCGGCAACCGGATGACTTCAAATAGAAAAGGGTATATATTATCCAATGAGGAATTCGTTGTCTTAAAAGGCAGCGAATTTTTGCTTTACAGAACTTTTTGTAAAAAAGGAATAGAAAATGAAAGAAAAAACAGGATTAGAGGGTTATTATAGTATTGTAAATAATAAAAAAATGCGTTTTGGCTATACTACCGGTTCCTGCGCCACAGGAGCAGCAAAAGCAGCAGCATTGATGCTTTTTACAGGGCAAGAACAAAAGTATGTGAGTTTTATGACACCTAAGGGAATTTTACTGCATCTTGAAATCCTGCATATCACCAGAGGAGATGGTTGGGTTTCCTGCGCTATAAAAAAAGATGCAGGTGATGATCCGGATGCTACCAATGGTATTGAAATTTTTGCAAAGGTTGAAAAAACAAAAGGAAAAGGTATTTTCATTGAAGGCGGCACTGGTGTGGGGCGAGTGACAAAGAAAGGACTGGAGCAGCCTTTGGGAAATGCGGCAATTAATAAAGTTCCCCGTGCCATGATACAAAAAGAGTTGGAAACAATCTGTAATGATGCCGATTACGAAGGGGGCATTTTGGTAACAGTCAGTGTACCGAAAGGAGAAGAAATTGCAAGGAAAACTTTTAATCCCAGACTGGGGATTGAAGGGGGAATCTCTATTTTGGGGACTTCCGGAATTGTTGAGCCTATGAGTGAAGCTGCATTGATTAAAAGTATTGAAGTGGAAATGCGTCAGAAAGTAGAAAACGGTGCAAAATATCTGTTGGTTACTCCCGGAAATTATGGTGCGGCTTATATAAAAGAGCATCTTTCACTGCCTTTTCAGGAGAATATAAAGTGCAGTAATTATGTAGGGGAAACGTTAGATATGGCAGTGTCTATGGGTGTGGAAGGAATTTTGTTTATTTCCCATATCGGGAAATTTGTAAAAGTGGCAGCAGGAATTATGAACACTCATTCCAGATGTGCTGATGCCAGGGCAGAAATTTTAAGTGCCAATGCTCTTAGAGCAGGGATTTCTTTAGAGAGTGCAAAAGAAATTTTAGATACTATTACTACAGATGAGGCATTAGAAATTATTCAAAGAGAAGGATTATTAAATCCGGTTATAAAAGAACTGACAGACAGAATTTTGTTTTACTTAAATCATAGAGCTTATAACAGGATGCTTTTAGGAGCTGTGTTGTATTCCAATGAATTTGGTTATCTTGGAGAAACAGAGAATGTAAAGAAACTGACCGATTTGTTAAATCATCAGTATCAGAAAGGACGAAAAGAATGAAGGGAAAATTATTTGGACTTGGAGTAGGACCGGGAGATCCGGAACTATTAACAATAAAAGCGCTTCGATTGATTAAAGAAAGTGATATTATTGCGGTTCCGGGAAATGATATTAAAAAAAGTGTTGCATATCAGATTGTAAAAGGAGTATATGAGGAGCTGGATGAAAAAAATCTGATTCCTATTGCAATGCCTATGACAAAAGATAAGGCTGTTTTAGAAGCAAATCATGAAAAAGCCGCGAATGATATAGAAAACTATTTAAAAGAAGGAAAGCAGGTAGCTTTTCTGACTTTAGGAGATCCCACTGTTTATTCTACTTATTTATATGTACATAAAAGGATTTTATCCAGAGGCTATGAGGTAGAAATTGTAAGTGGTATTACATCTTTTTGTGCAGTAGCTGCAAGATTGAATATGGGACTGGTAGAAATGGCAGAACCACTTCATGTAATTCCTGCAACTTACCGAGCAGAGGAAATGGACGAAATTTTGAAAATGCCGGGAACAAAAGTATTAATGAAAACAGGAAGTAAAATGCAGCAGGTAAAAGAAAGTATTGTAAATAGTGGGCAAAAAGCTGTGATGATTGAAAACTGTGGTATGCCGGAAGAAAAAATTTATTTGTCAGCAGAAGAAATTCCGGAAAAAGCAGGATATTATTCGTTAATTATTGTAAAAGAAAACAGATGAGGTGAAAGAAGATGATACATTTTGTAGGTGCAGGAAGTGGAGCTGCTGATTTAATCACAGTTCGAGGAAAGACATTTTTAGAAGAAGCTGACGTATTAATTTATGCAGGTTCTCTGGTAAATCCCCAGTTATTGGATTATGCAAAAAAGGACTGTGTAATTTATAACAGCGCAAAGATGACACTGGAAGAAGTTTTAGAAGTTATGTTTGGGGCAGAAAAAGAAGGAAAAATGACAGTGCGTTTACATACAGGAGATCCTTGCCTTTATGGAGCAATTCGAGAACAGATGGATATTTTGGATGAAAAGGGTATTGCTTATGATTACTGTCCGGGTGTTAGTTCTTTTTGTGGAGCAGCATCTGCTTTAAATCTGGAATATACACTGCCAAATGTGTCTCAGAGTGTAATTATTACACGTATGGCAGGAAGAACCCCTGTTCCGGAAAAAGAAAGTATTGAATCTTTTGCAGCACATCACGCAACCATGGTGGTATTTTTAAGTACAGGTATGCTGGAAGAATTGTCAAAGCGGTTAATTGAAGGCGGTTATGAGCCAGATACACCGGCAGCTATTGTATATCGTGCTACTTGGGAAGATGAAAAGAGTTTTGTCTGCACTGTAGATACATTGGCACAGACAGCAAAGGAAAATAATATTACCAAAACTGCATTGATGATTATTGGTGATGTGGTAGCACATCGTCAGTATGATCGTTCCAAATTATATGATCCGGGATTTACCACAGAATTTCGTAAGGGAACAGATTTGTAAGTAATCAGGAAGGTTTTTACAGTAAGAAAGGATTGTAGAAAATGAAGATAGCAATAATCAGTTTCAGTCAGTCAGGATATCGGTTAAGTGAAATGCTTTATTGGGTATTAAAAGAACGCTCTTATGAGGTGGCGTCTTATACGAAAAGCAAGTATACAAAAAAGGTTTTAGATGAGTCTCAGTTAGATGAAGATTCTCAGGATTTCAGAAGTGTAAAACAATTTGCCAAACCAGTAGATGAGTCTATTAAAGAATGGACAGGAAGAAGATTTGAAGACAGTGATGCTATTGTGTTTGTAGGAGCATGTGGTATTGCAGTACGCAGTATTGCTCCTTTTGTAAAGAGCAAGAAAATAGACCCTGCTGTAGTGGTTGTAGATGAACAGGGACAGTTTGCCATTTCTCTGCTTTCCGGTCATATAGGCGGCGCTAATGAGCTCACAGAGGAAATTGCAGAAATTCTTCGTGCCCAACCGGTTATTACTACCGCCACAGACTTAAACGACAAGTTTGCCGTAGATGTTTTTGCTAAGAAAAATGGTTGTTTTATCTCTGATATGGAATTGGCAAAGGAAATATCAGCAGCTCTTCTGGCAGGAAAAGAAGTGGGGTTTGCCAGTGATTTCCCTTGGATTGGAGAAATTCCGGATGAATTAAACCTTTGTCAGGAGGAAGATGAAGAAAAACCGGAGATTGGTATTTATGTTACTACAGGATATCTGGAACATCCCTTTGTACATACCTTATATTTAATCCCCAGAGTGATTACTACAGGTGTGGGATGTAAAAAAGGAATTGACAAAGAAACGGTGGAGAATGTTGTACGCAGAGCTTGCGATGAGCTTTTAATTCCTTCTGTGGCTATGGAGCAGGTGGCAAGTATTGATTTAAAGAAAGAGGAAACGGGTATTCTGGAATATTGTAAGGAGCGAAAAATTCCGTTTATTACCTATACTGCAGATGAACTTCAGGAAGTAGAAGGTACCTATGCCAGTTCCCAGTTTGTAGAGGATGTGACAGGCGTAGATAACGTCTGCGAAAGAGCAGCGCTTTTAGGCAGCAGCAAAGAAGGAAAAGGCAGACTGATACAGAGAAAATATGCAAAAGACGGCGTAACAGTGGCGCTGGCTATGAAGAAATGGAGTGTGAACTTTGAATAAATTATATGTTGTGGGAATTGGTCCCGGCGCTTATGAAAAAATGACAATTGAGGCGGCAAATGCTTTAAATAACAGTGACGTAATTATTGGTTATACCGTATATGTAGATTTGGTAAAGGAACATTTCAGCGGAAAGGAATTTTTGACAACACCGATGAAAAAAGAGGTAGACCGCTGTGTTATGGCATTTGAAGAAGCGATGAAAGGTAAGACGGTATCTATGATATGCAGCGGAGATGCAGGTGTTTATGGAATGTCAGGTCTGATGTATGAAATAGGTGTAAAATATCCGGAAGTAGAATTGGAAATTATTCCTGGTGTAACTGCTGCAACAGGTGGAGCTGCCGTTTTAGGTGCACCTCTTATTCATGATTTTTGTCTTATCAGTTTAAGTGATTTATTGACACCTTGGGAAAAAATTGAAGCAAGACTTTTAAATGCAGCAAAGGCTGATTTTGTTATTTGCTTATATAATCCGTCCAGTAAAAAGAGACATGATTATTTGGAAAAAGCCTGTGATTTGATGCTTCAGTATCAGTCACCGGAAACAGTATGCGGAATCGTAGGAAATATTGGCAGAGATGGGGAACACATGCAGGTAATGACTTTGAAAGAGCTTCGCGATACAAAAGTAGATATGTTTACCACTGTTTTTATCGGAAATTCACAAACTATGAATATTCAGGACAAGATGGTAACGCCAAGGGGCTATAAAAATGTGTAAAGTAATTGTTTTTGCAGGAACTACAGAAGGTAGAGAGATTGCACAGTTTTTGGAAAAAAGACAGGTTTCTGCTCATATCTGTGTGGCTACGGAATATGGGGAACAGCTTTTAGGGGAAAATAAACATCTGGAGATTTCTCATGAACGATTAAATCAGGAACAGATGGAAGAACTGATTTTAAGCAATCAAAAACCTCTTGTTATCGATGCCACACATCCTTATGCAGCAGAAGTGACAAAAAACATTCAATCTGCATGCGAAAATACAGGAGTAGAATATTTGCGCATTCTTCGAGAAAATCAAGACAGTTCTAACTTAGGAGACTGTATTTATGTGGAAACGGTGGAAGCGGCAGTTAGTTATCTTCAGAAAACAAAAGGAAATATTCTGGCAACCACAGGGAGTAAAGAAGCTTTTAAATATACGGTGCTTTCTGACTTTGAAAACCGTGTTTTTTTACGAGCGCTCTCTTTGCCAAGCGTAGTGGAAGAATGTGCTCGCTTGGGATTTCAGGGAAAGAATCTACTTTGTATGCAGGGACCTTTTTCAAAGGATTTTAATATTGCCATGATTCGCCAGTTGGATTGTAAATACATGGTAACAAAAATGTCCGGTAAAAGCGGCGGTTTTTTGGAAAAATTGGAAGCTGCCAGAGCTTGTGGGTGTACCCTGATTGTAGTGGGACGTCCTTTAAAAGAAACAGGAGTTTCTTTACTGGAATGTAAAAGAATTTTATGCAGAAAATTTTCTTTACCATCACAGGCAGAGATTTCTCTTGTGGGGATTGGAATGGGCAGTACAGACAGTCTTACAAAAGAGGCGGAAAAGACTATGCAGGAAGCAGATTTACTCATTGGCGCTTCCAGAATGATTGAGGCTTGTGAAAAAAAAGGACAGGATGTTTATATAGAATATAATAGTGAAAAAATTGCGGCATACATACAGGCTCATCCGGAATATGAAAAAATTGCTGTGGTTTTATCAGGAGATGTGGGATTTCACAGTGGAGCAAAAAAGCTTTTTGAAGTTTTAGGAAATCAGGTAAAAGTAGTCTGCGGAATTTCCTCAGTGGCATATTTTATGAGCCGGATTCAGAAATCCTGGGATGATACCGTTTTAACCAGCAATCACGGAGAAGAAACCAATTTGATTTCACTTATTCAGAATCATCACAAAGTCTTTTCTATTCTCGGAAAGAAAGACAGCGTTTCTAACCTGGCAAAAAAATTGCTGGTTTATGGCATGAATGAGGTGGTTTTATATGTGGGAGAACGCTTATCCTATGCAGATGAAAAAATCCAGAAGGGGACACCGGAAAAATTTGTAAACTATAAAGGTGACAGCTTAAGCGTTTTATATGCAGAAAATAAAAATTACAGGCAGCAGCGTGCTACTCATGGAGTGCGGGATGAGGAATTTTTAAGAGATAAAGTTCCTATGACAAAAGAAGAAATTCGAACAGTATCTCTTTCAAAACTTAGGCTTTCCGAAAATTCCGTTTGTTATGATGTGGGTGCAGGTACAGGCTCTGTATCAATAGAAATGGCACTTAGAGCTTATAGAGGAAAGGTATATGCCATTGAAAAAAAAGAGCTGGCAGTTGAACTTTTAAAGAAAAACAAAGAGCGGTTTAAGGTGGATAATCTGGAAATTGTAGAAGGACTGGCACCTGAAGCAATGAAAGATTTAGAAGTGCCGACACATGCGTTTATTGGAGGCTCTTCCGGAAATATGAAGGAAATTATGGAAGTACTTTTAAAGAAAAATCCGGAGATTCGTATGGTTATCAACTGTATTGCTCTGGAAAGTGTTTCGGAAGCTTTGGAATGTTTGAAAACCTTGCCGGTATCAGATACAGAAATTTTACAGATGACAGTGGGTAAATCAAAAACCGCAGGAAGATATCATATAATGATGGGGGAAAATCCCATTTATATTATTTCCTGTACAGGAAATTGTCAGCAGAGAGGATAGGATTATGGGGACAGCTCGTTTTCTTTTAACAGCCGGTGCAAGCGGCAGCGGAAAAACTTTGATTACTTGTGGAATTCTACAGGCATTAAAGAACAGAGGACTTCAAACAGCCTCTTTTAAATGTGGACCGGATTATATTGATCCCATGTTTCATACAAAGGTAATCGGAACAAAATCCCGAAATTTGGATACTTTTTTTACTACTCCGGACAGAACCAGATATTTGTTAAAAAGAAATCTGGAAGATTGTGACATTGCAGTGATGGAGGGGGTTATGGGATATTATGACGGAGTCGGCGGCACTACGACAAAGGCCAGCGCTTATGATTTGGCAAAGGTGACACAGACACCGGTGGTATTGATTGTAAATTGTAAAGGAATGAGTGTCTCCATTCTCCCTTTTATTCAGGGATTTGTGAATTTTATGGAGGATAGCAACATAAAAGGAGTTTTGTTAAATCAGATTTCTCCTATGTTGTATCCCAGAGTAAAAGAAATGATTGAAACAAAGCTTGGCATATCCGTATATGGATATGTTCCTGTGGTGACGGATTGTGTGATTGAAAGCCGGCATTTGGGACTTGTAATGCCGGGGGAGATACAGGATTTTAAAGAAAAGCTTATGAAGCTTGCTCAGCGTATAGAAGAAACTGTAGATTTAGATGGTCTTATTGCTCTTGGCAAAAGTGCCCCCGACCTTTTTATTGAAAAAGAAACAGAGGAATATTTTCAAGGCTTAAAAAAACAAGGGGAAAAAGTAAAAATCGGATTGGCAAAGGATGAAGCGTTTTGTTTTTTCTATGAAGATAACTTAAAACTTTTAGAAGAAATGGGTGCAGAACTGATTCCGTTTTCTCCGATTTATGATAAAGAGTTACCAGCTGATATTCATGGGCTTTTGTTGTATGGTGGTTATCCTGAACTATATGGAAAAGAACTGGAAGAAAATTTCTCTATGAGGAATCAAATAAAAGAAGTTCTTTTAAAAGGAATGCCGGTTCTGGCAGAATGCGGTGGATTTATTTATCTTCATGATGCCTTTGAGGATGAGACTGGAATTTTTCGACAAGGAGTAGGACAAATTAAGGGAAAAGTCTTTAATACAGGAAAACTATCTCGATTTGGATATATTGAAGTGTCTTGTAAAAAACCGGTGTTCGGAACTCTTACGGGAACATGTCCGGCTCATGAATTTCATTATTTTGATTCTACAAACTGTGGAAGTGATTTTTTTGCGAAAAAGCCTGCCAGCCAGAGAGGATGGGACTGCATTCACAGTACGCCTGTTATGGTAGCAGGATTTCCTCATTTTTATTATTATGGAAACCCGGAATTACCGAAAGCATTTATGAATTGCTGTAGGAATTTTAAAACGAGACAGTCAGGAGGATTTGGAGAATGAATTTACAGGAAGTTTTAGAGAGTATACAGCCGTTAAATGAAGAAGCAATGAAAAGAAGTCAAGAACACTGGGATAGTATTGCACATCCTTTGCACAGTCTTGGAAAGTTGGAAGACATGGTTGTTCAAATTGCGGGAATTACAGGGACACCAAAGGTATGTGTTGATAAAAGAGTTTTAATTCCTATGTGTGCAGACAATGGAGTAGTAGAAGAAGGTGTCACACAGACAGGACAGGAAATTACGGCTTTAGTGGCAGAAAATTTTTTGCAGGAAAAAGCAGCATCCAGCATTATGTGTAAAAGTGTAGGATGTGACATCTTTCCTATTGACGTAGGAGTTGCCAGAGATGTAAGCATTTTTAACCGCAAAATTGCTTATGGAACAAAAAACATGACAAAAGAACCGGCGATGACAAAAGAACAGACAATCAAAGCCATAGAAGTCGGAATTGAAGCAGCTCAGATGATGAAAGAAAAAGGCTATCATGTTATTGCAACCGGTGAAATGGGAATTGGAAATACAACTACCAGCAGTGCTGTGGCTTCTGTACTTTTAGACATTCCTGTGGAAAAAATGACAGGCAGAGGGGCAGGACTTTCTACGGAGGGCTTAAATCGCAAAATTATGGCAATTAAAAAAGCCATTGCACTTCATCAGCTGGATAAAAAAGATGCAATTGATGTTCTTGCAAAAGTAGGTGGATTTGATATTGCGGCTATTGCAGGATTATTTTTAGGAGGGGCAGCGCTGCATATTCCTGTTTTGATTGACGGAGTGATTTCAGCTACAGGAGCCTTGGCGGCGGCAACTATTTGTCCACAAGTAAAAGACTATATGCTGGCTACGCATGTTTCCAAAGAACCTGCCGGAGCATTACTTTTGGAAGCGCTGGGAAAAGAAGCTCCTCTGCATTGTGATATGTGTCTGGGAGAGGGAACAGGGGCTTTAAATTTATTTCCATTGTTAGATACAGGATTGGCAGTATATAACCGGATGGGAGATTTCGGTAAATGGGGAATGGAAGCCTATCAGCCTTTGAACTAAAGGGGAAAATAGAAGATGATTACTTTAATTACAGGAGGAAGCGGAAGCGGAAAATCCGCTTATGCAGAGCAAAAAGTAGTAGAATTTGGGGATTTAAATCGTATTTATATTGCCACCATGTATCCGTTTGATGAAGAAAGTCATAAAAGAATTGCTCGTCATCGTGTCATGCGGGCAAAAAAGAAATTTTCGACAATCGAATGTTATGTAGGACTGAAAAACGTAAAGATACCAAAACATTCCTGCGTACTTTTAGAATGTCTTTCAAATCTTACTGCCAATGAAATGTTTCAGGAAAATGGTGCAAAAGAAAAAGTGGTGGAAGAAGTTTTAGATGGTGTGAAAAATTTAGACAGGCAGGCGGAGCAAGTGATTATTGTAACAAATGAAATTTTTTCCGATGGTATAGAGTATGACAAAGAAACAGAACAATATCAGAAATATCTGGGAGAAATAAATGCAAAGCTTGCTGTATGGGCACAGGAAATAACCGAAGTGGTATATGGTATTCCGATGCATTATAAAAAGACAGAAAAAAAAGAAGGACAGAAAAATGGAAAAATTGTGGAACAGTTTTAAAATTGCCTTTTCTATGTATTCAAAAATTCCAATGCCTGCCAGTGACTGGAAAAAAGAAAATATGCGTTATATTATGTGCTTTTTTCCGCTCATTGGTGTAATTATCGGTAGCATGGTATGGCTTTGGGGCTTTTATGGAAGATATCTTACAGAAAGCAGAGGCTTTTATGCAATGATTTTTGTTATGATACCGGTATTTCTCACAGGAGGTATTCATTTGGACGGCTTGCTGGACACTTCAGACGCCATTCATTCCTATCAGCCAAGAGAACGTAAGCTGGAAATTTTAAAGGACTCCCATGCAGGAGCCTT
>URHS01000055.1 GCA_900547685.1 uncultured Blautia sp.
AACTTTAACCGGTACATCTTCATCATATTTCATTTCATAAACAGCTAAACGAAGAATGTTTAAATCCACTTTACTCATTCTCTTTGTTTTCCACCCTGCTGATTTTTCATTTAATAAGGCGTCAATTTCTTCCAAATGCTCTTTTACCAAAGCATATTTATTTTCCATGTAAGCCTGTTCTGTAGGCTGTAAATCAGAAAGTCCCTCAAAATACAACTGTATCTGTTCAGGCATTTCTGCTGTTTCGTTAAACTCTCCTAAAAAAAGAAGTTTGAAAATGTGTTCTCTCATTTCTCGTCTTCCCATATTTTTTCCTCCTGTACGTATCTCTCTAAAATTTTCTTATAGCAAAAATAAGGTGCCCTAAAAAAGACACCTTACCTCTCTTCTCTTTTAGCTGTGAACTTGTCAATGAACTATTTTGTCTTTTCAATCTCTACGCTTGCAATGCGCACATTTACATCAGAAACAGTAAGACCTGTCATATTTTCAATGGCAGTTTTTACTCTTTCCTGTACTTTCTTACTTGTCTCTAAAATATTAAAACCATATTCAATATTAAGTGCCAGGTCCACACATACTACATCTTCTAAAACGTCTACCTTTACACCTTTTGAAAGCACCTTCATGCCCAGCTTTCCAACAAGCTCATTTGTAATGTTTCCCGCCATAGAACCGACACCTTCTACCTCTGTTGCTGCCAGTCCTGCAATAATAGCCACTACTTCATCCGCAATCTGTACTTCCCCAAGAGAACCATTATCATGTATTTTATATCTGTTTCTATCTTCCATTCTAATTTTAACCTCCTAATAGGAAATATCCTGCTTTTTATTATACCAAAACCCTCTAAAAATTAAAAGTGGTTTTTTGCTTTTCCCGCAAAAAACCACTTTCTGCATCCCTTTTATTTCTAATTCCTGGAAAATTCTGCCAGTTTCAGACCCTCGTTTCTGTCCAAAGTCATTCCAATACTCCAGCTGTTAATAAACAGCAGAAGCGGATTTCCTCTCATATCCATAACTTTCTTCATATCAGAAGTACCTGTAAGACGCTTCACATCCACTTCTTCTTTATTTTCAATCCAACGGATATGCTCATAAGGCAGAGTTTCCAAACGAATATCTACATTGTATTCATTCTCCAGACGATATTTTAATACATCAAACTGAAGAACACCTACAACACCTACGATAATTTCTTCCATACCACCCATGATTTCCTGGAAAATCTGAATTGCACCTTCCTGAGCAATCTGATTAATTCCTTTTACAAACTGCTTACGCTTCATACTATCTAAAAGACGTACACGCGCAAAATGTTCCGGAGCAAAAGTAGGAATACCTTCATACTGAAATTTCTTGCCCGGTGCACATACCGTATCTCCAATAGAGAAAATCCCCGGGTCAAAGACACCGATAATATCCCCCGCATAAGCTTCTTCTACTACGTGTCTGTCCTGTGCCATCATCTGCTGTGGCTGAGAAAGACGCATTTTTTTATTACCCTGTACGTGGAAGACTTCTTTTGATGCTTCAAACTTACCGGAACAAATACGCATAAATGCAATTCTGTCTCTGTGATTTTTATTCATATTCGCCTGTATTTTAAATACAAAAGCTGAAAAATCTTCTGTCAGCGGATCTACTTCTCCAATATCTGCTTTTCTCGGCAATGGTGTAGAAGTCATTTTCAGGAAATGTTTTAAGAAAGTTTCCACGCCAAAATTAGTAAGAGCAGAACCAAAGCACACAGGGGAAAGTTTTCCCTGATCCACAAGCTCCTGATCAAATTCAGCACTTGCTCCGTCTAACAGCTCAATTTCTTCTAAAAGCTGTTCCTTCTGATCTGCATCCAAAACTTCGTCGATACGCGCTTCATCTAAAGCAATTTCTTCTTCCAGACCTTCTTTTGTACCTTTCATGGTATCTGAGAAAGTCAAAACTTTTCCTGTCTCTCTGTCATACACACCTCTGAATTTCTTTCCTGAACCAATAGGCCAGTTAATAGGGCATGTAGGAATTCCCAGTTCCTTTTCAATTTCATCTAATAAATCAAAAGTATCATTGGCATCTCTGTCCAGTTTGTTAATAAATGTAAAAATAGGAATATTCCGCATGGCACAAACTTTAAAAAGCTTTCTTGTCTGTGCCTCAACACCCTTTGATGCATCAATTACCATTACGGCAGAGTCTGCTGCCATCAAAGTACGATAAGTATCCTCTGAGAAATCCTGATGTCCCGGTGTATCCAGAATATTGATACAATAGCCATCATAATTAAACTGTAGCACAGAGGAAGTAACAGAAATACCTCTCTCCTTTTCTATTTCCATCCAGTCAGAAACTGCATGGCGGGCAGTTGCTTTTCCTTTTACGCTTCCTGCCAGATTAATCGCACCTCCGTAAAGCAGGAACTTCTCAGTAAGAGTTGTTTTACCTGCATCGGGGTGGGAAATAATTGCAAATGTACGTCTTTTTGTAATTTCTTTCGTATAGTCAGCCACTTTAGGCCCTCCTTCATTTCATATAGCACACTGACGCTATTTTAGTATACGCAGAAATATGTGTCAAGGGGATTTATTCATTTTCCCCTGTTCCACCATCTAAAGGTGTAATCACAATCTTCTCTGCTGCCACATTTGTTTTTCTCTTTACAATATCCTCAATCTGGGCTCTGTTGGCATCTTCCATATATTCCTTTGGAACAATAACATCTGCACTGTCACCAGTAAGATTTACTACTACATTTTGAAATCCCTGTGCATCCAGCAGCAGTTCCGCTGCTTCCTCCTGCTCTGCAAGATTCGTCATATTTACCATGGAATTTACAGCTTCCTGTTTCTGATCTTCTCCTAAATTTTCATTATTGATAATTTCCAACAAAGTTTCTTTATTGGCAGAACGCACCTGTTCTCTGCTTACCTTTGCTTCTGCTACAAATCCGGAAGCACCTGTAAGCACTGCTTCTCCCGGTGTTTCAGTCTCTTTCTGATTCTCTTCTGCCATAGCCGTCTCGTCTGTAATATCGTAATCCAAACTTTCAATTTCTTCTACAATAGCGTCTGTTTCTGATGCTGCCTTAGCATCTTTTTCTGATGTCTTTGTACTTGCCTTCTTTAGTGTCTTATCAATTCCCAGATGATTATCCGAGTAGTTAATGTACCCCGCCACAGCAATCATAATTGCTAAAGCTGTAATGATGACCTGATTTTTTTTGAAGATTTTTTTCATGCGACATTCTCCTTTAATTCATTTTCATTACTTTAATTTTATGGGCTTCTACCTGAAATAATACCTGTACTGCCTCCTGAATATTACCAATAATCACCGGATTATCACCTCCCTCCGCCACCACCACCACACCTATCACTTTAGGGTATTCCTGCGATGTAAGGTATGGAATTTGATTGCCTTTGGCATCCTTTGTATAAACTGTATCTTTTTCATCTTTTTCCACCAGATTTTTTTCTGTTCCTTCACAAGTGAGAATCACTTCTGTTTTTCCTACCCCCTTCACTTTTTCCAATACACTTTCCAGATGTTCTTCCATCTGTTGCTGCCAGTCTTTCTGTTCTTTTGCCTGTTCTATTGTATTAATTTCCTCCGGCAGTATCTCCGGCTCCTCCCTTTCCTTTACAGGAAGCGCTGCAATGAGCAAAAGCAGCCCTATCAGAAGGATAACAACCAACTTTTCCTTTTTCATCATTCCCTGTAAAAGCTTCATGGTTCTACCTCCTGCCCTCTTAAAATTTCTGTTTCCTGCTTCCAACTTTGTCCCCATGCTTCTGCTTTTTCTTCCCACTTTTGCGCTTCTGTTTCAAATCCCTCAAACTTCTCTATATAAAACTCCAGTTCCTTTCCAATATCTGTAATCTGAAAAATCGGGGATAAAAATGTCAGAATAAGCAGTAAGCCCATATAATAGCGAATATATTTCTTATAACTGTCGTCAGGAAGTAAATTCATAACCACTGTAAGCAGAAGAAAATAACAAATTACATTTTGAAGCCAATCATATAATTGTGAAAGCATTTATTTTTCCCCTTTCTCAATACAAATATAGTAAAAAAGTTGGGGCAGATACTAACTCCATGTTTCCTGGCAGGCTGTCCATTTTAATGGGAAATAAAGGAAATGGATAAAATAGCAATCGTAATTAGCAATAATAACTCTACGGTTAATAACACACGCAAAAGTAATCTGCATCCTTCTCCCATAGTGGAGAGACAACCTGTCATTCTTTTGTCTGCTACCGGCTGGACAACAGCTGCTAAAAGTTTACAAGTTAAAGTTGTTATCCCCAGACGAATAATGGGCGGCAATCCTAAAAGGAGTAAAACCAAAATCCCTGCCACACCAATACAGTTTCGGATAAGCACAGCTGTTCCAAGAGCTACCTCTGTTACGCCATCAATGGCATTGCCCACCGCCGGAATGGAAGCCGCTGTTTTTCCTATTACATCTCTTTTCAAAGAGTCTACCGCCGGAGAAATCATATTTTGAATAACTTGCATACCCACAAGAACTGCCACACAAGTATGCAGTGTCCATTCTAAAATCATTTTAAAAAACTCTGCCATCTTTGATAAAATGTCTTCTTTATGGAGATAGTTTACCAACTGAAATAAAACAAATAAATGAATACCCGGCATTACTAATTTTAATAAAACGACCTGAATAACATAAATCACCGCCAGTACCATATTATAAAAAACCATAGCACTTGCCACACCCCCTGCCGCCGTCACCGCCAGAAAATAAGAAGGCATTAATGCCTTCATAAAAAGCACAAAATCTTCCAAACTGGAAGAAATCGTATGACTTATCTGTCCAAAACTTTTCATCAATATAGTAAGTAAAAAGAGATATACCATATAAAAACTGACTTCTCCGGTATCTCCTTTTCCAAACATTCCTGTAAAATTAGAAAACAAAGAGGCTGCCAACACCAAAAGAATAACCTGAACAAGAATTTTCTTATCCGGCAAAAGCTGCTGATATAAAAATTCTTTTCCTATTCTCCAAAAGTTCTCTATTGAAAAAGGTTCTTCCCCTGAAAGCGCCTTTTTTATACTTTCTTTTACATAAAAGGTCTCCTCTCCCAAAAGTTCATTTACTGCTTCCTGCATTTTTTCTAATTCCATGCCATCTAAAATCTGCTCCTGTCTATCCACCTGTTCCTCATTAGAAGCCTGTACCGGTAAAGAAAAGAAAATACAAAGAAAAAATATCATTTGTATTTTTCTCATCCTCATGACAGGAAGCTGCGAATTGTTTCCATCAAAGCCAAAAGTATCGGCATAGACAGAACCATCATATACAGCTTTGTAAAAACTTCAATCTGAGAAGCAACAGCACTGTAGCCTGCATCTTTGCAAAGCCCTGAAGAAAACTGTGCCACATAAGCTGCTCCAACCATTTTTAGTAAAATCACAAAATATTTCGTATCCAGAGGCAAATATTCCTGAAGCTGCAAAACAGAAGAAAATATATATCCAATTTTTTCTGTCATATAAAAAAAAATACAGATACCTGCCCCAAGACTTAAATACACCGAATATTCCGGTCTTGTCCCTTTCAAGAGTAACCCCAGCAGCATTCCTGTAATTCCTATCATCACAATTCTTATAACTTCCATATTTCCTCCTGCTATAATGAAAACAAGTCTTCAATGGTACGGAATAAATCATAAATATAGGGAAGTATCCAAAACAATACCAAAAGAAGTCCTGTCAGGCTTGTTAAAAATGCCAGTTCCTCTCTCTGGCTATGCTTTAATATCTGGCACAGAACAGACACCAGTATCCCCACTGCACCAATTTTAAATAATAACCCTACCTCCACTCTACTTCCTCCCTGTATTCTGTATTACAGTAACAAAATCGCCAGAAAAATCCCTGACAAAATCCCCAGGCTCTGATACAATTTTTTCTTTGCAGGTATTTCTCCTGCAAGAGCTTCAATTTCCGTTTTCAACTGCTGTAAATACCACTGTGATGTGTTTTTCTGCATATCTGCATCTAAATATCCCAAATATTCTCCAAGCTGTACAAATTCCTCAAAATCCTTCTGCGTTAAATCACTGTTTTTTAAATATTTTTCTGCATTTTCCCGGAAAATACCGGCAAAACGTTCTCCTTGATATTTCTGTGCCATTTTTGCTGTCTCCCTCAAAAAACCATGCAAAGGCTCCTGCACCTTACCGGAAACACGAAGCATAGCTTCCGGCAAAGTTTCTTTTCGATAAGTAATTTCTCCCATTAAAAGCAGCAGCATCTTTTCAATTTCCCGAAGCAAAAATAATCTTGCGGAAATCCCTGCACTTTTCCCATATCCCAATGCTACACAAGCAAAAATCACCAACACTGTACCTATAATTTTCAGCATAAAATCCCCTGCTTTCGAGAGGCATCATAAATTCCTGTCCCTCGCTCATCATAAATAGCTTTTACCTGTCCCGCACAGTCTTTTTTATACAATACAATATAACGCTCAAACACTTTCTCCTGCATTAACCTTTGAAGCAGTGGTTTTCGTTTAATATCTTCTATGGAACTTCCATGAACGGTTGCAAAAAGCTTGCAGCCACAGTGAATAACAGACTCTATTGCATGAATGTCCTCATAATCTCCCAGTTCATCTACTGCCACTACTTCCGGTGACATAGAACGAATCAACATCATCATACCCTCGGCTTTCGGACAGCAGTCCAAAACATCGGTACGGATACCTAAATCATTTTGTGGTATTCCCTGATAAGACCCTGCAATTTCTGAGCGCTCATCTACTACACCTACGGAAACGCCTTGCATATAACGGTTTCCATTACTGACCTGACGGATTAAATCTCTTAAAAGCGTAGTTTTCCCACATCGAGGTGGAGAAATAATCAAGGTATGACAAATTTGTCTGTTTTTTATAATATAGGGAAGTATAGGGGATGCACACCCCTTTATCTGATGTGATAATCGAAGATTAATATATGATATGTATTTCAGACTTTTAATCTTATTTCCGTCTAAGACGGTTTTTCCTGCAATTCCTACTCTGTGACCTCCTACAATGGTAAGAAATCCCTGTCGTATCTCTTCCTCAAAAGCATAGAGCGAATAGCCACTGATATATTCCAACATTTCTTTTAAGTCTTCTGTTCTGACATAATATGCCTTTGCCTCCTCTCTTGTCAGTCCCCCTTCTAAAGTTAAAAAATATTCTTTCCCCTGATAAATTACAATCAGAGGCGCATTCACCCGTAATCGGATTTCATAAATTTTATTTCTGTCAAAAAGAGCCTGCCCAAGAGCTTTTCTTATATGTGCGGGAAACAGCCTTGTAATATCCTGCTCTGTCATTTACCTCACCTCTTAGAATAATATATGAGGACAATCCCTTTTTATGACATAAGAAAAGTACGGCAGACTCTTTTTCTTTTAATATCCTTCTGTTAATGTAAGTTCGAACTTGTCGCCATCCTGTACCGGTGTTTTATCAACGGAAGTATTTACCTGAGCTCCGCCTTTAGTGATACACCACCACTGTTCTTTTGTATCGTCTGCCTTTTCTCCGTCTACAGAAGTGATAAACAGACCATATTCACCTTCCTCACCTTCTACAAGTTCATTTTCTTTTAAAATTTCACCTAAAAATTCCGCTTCTGTGCTATACTCGAAAGTTTCCGCTTTTCCATCTCCGTGTATCACTTCAACAGAAACCTTTTTTGTACCTTCTTTTGTTTCCTTTTTATTTCCCATATATAAAGCGGCACATAATACACATATAAATATAATTAAAATACTTGCTGCTGCAATAATTTTTTTCTTCATTACTTTTCCTCTCTGCTGTCTGTTTTTTGGTTCTTTTCTAAGAAATGAAAAGAAGCCAGCACAGCCTCCTGCGTACTACATTCTATAGTACAGGTTTTTCTTTGTTCTTCTCGTAAAGCTTCTTTTACTATATCACCGGAAACCGTACCTGCTCCTAATGGTAAGTGACTGTCCCGATCTCCTTTGTTGTCATGTAAATGAAGATGTTTCAGATATTTTTTCTCTGTCTGAAACCACTCTTTACAAGACACTTTAGAATAACAGTTGGCATGTCCCACATCCAGACATAATCCAAAAGCAGGATGTTCAACTTTCTCTGCTGCTTCCACTATAGGCTGCGGTATGCGATCTAATACATTTTCCATGACAATTTCTATAGAACTATCTTTCTCATAAAGAAATTCTCTGTAAAACTCTGCCATCCGCTCTGCCCATCCAATCAGGAGATAAAAGTCAGGTACATAACAGGTATGGTACACAATTTTCTTTGCCCCTAGAGCCTTTGCCGCCTGATAGGCTTCCTCATATCTTTTCATGGTCACATTCCGAATAGATACGTCATAGGATACAGGATTTAAGTCCAAAAAAGGCCCATGAAGCAAAAGCTTTTTACACTCCATTTTCTCCAATCTTTTCTCGTAGGAAAGCAGTGTTTTTGAAAAATTATCTAAATTTTCTGCAATAGAAAATTCAATGGATTCTATACCCATTTCTGTTTCCTGTATGACTTCTTTCATTTCCTCGTCACATAACAGATGACTGAAATAAAACATATCTTATCTCCCAATATTTCTATCATAAAATTTTTCATAAATATTGACAAAAAAACTTCTTCTTCCGTTTTTATAATATAAAACAATAAAAGCTGTCAAACCTATACCTGCTACTGCCGCACACAACATATCAGTTATACTGTCATGCACACCCTGGGTATAATGATTGATGCAGTCGTTTTTTAAAAAAATCAGCATGGCATACTCATAAAATTCCCACAGCTGTGCTACTGCCATATTAACTGCATTAATAAAGATAAGAAAAATAGTAAATTCTCTTTTAGACTGAAATTTTCTGTCGCCTTTAATTGCAAAATATAAAATAACCGCTGCTGTCGTAATCAGCCATCCACTGGAAAAATGAAGAACTTTGTCAAAGCCATAAATGCGATAAGCATTCAGTGCACCTCCCCACACGCTGGCAAAATATGTAAAAACATTGGATAAAATGTAGATTTCATACACCTTGTTCCAATGGCACACCTTAAAAATGAGGGGTACAATACACGGTGTGAGTATAGCTACAAATGCCATTCCCACACTATGATAATCCTTTGTATAAAAGTTATAACCAAAGGCAAATACCAAGGTTACTATATAAAAAACAATGCTTCCATACCATACCTTTTTCAATGTCTTTTCCTGCATATTTTTTCCTCCTTTGTCTCCATATCCTTTACTATAAAGAAAAAATCTTAATAAAAGATCTGTGAAAAACAAAAGTTTTTATTAAGAAAAAATTTTTAAAAGATGGGATGGTATAATATGCTCATAACTAACTTCACATTCCACGTCAGCACTGATACAGCCTGCATAATCTTGCTCCAATACAAAATCTTCATACCAGACAGGTTGGGGAATTTCTCTTAAATCCACAAGAAGTCCCTGTCCGGTGAGCTTTAAAAAGCTTTCCTTTCTTGTCCAATATTTGTAAAAAACAGCAGCTTGATCGGTACTCAAAAACATCTCATTTTGCTCCTTTTCAGACAAGCTTTTCTCAAACACACGCTGGTTTTTCAGTTCTTTTTTTTCCTGTATATCAATCCCACAGGAAACTTCTGATAAAGCGCACACAGCATATTTCCCGGAATGGCTGATGTTAAAGTAAGGAGCAGTATTTCCCAACAAAGCCGGTTTCCCATGAGAGCCATATACAAACTGCTCTTCCAGCCTGTAATATGCCTCTTCCGGTGTATTTGCCATAAAAAGCTCATACCCTGCTTTATTTTGAAGCAATCCATATAGCAGCAGAAGTCTTCCACATACACTTTCCGCTCTTCTCTCTGCGCTGCACAGCTCTGCCCATTGGTCAATTTCTCCTATATAAATTTTAATCTGAGGTCGCATCATCCTTTTCCTCCTGCCAGCCACATTCCTTTAAAAAGCGAGAAGGTTCTAACTGTTTTTCATGACGTTCTTTAATAAATAAAAGAGAAAGTTCTTTTCTGGCTCTTGTCATACCTACATAAAACAAACGGCGTTCTTCCTCTACATCGTTGTCTGTAGCTGCTTTATGATAGGGTATTGTTCCTTCATTTACATCCATTAAAAACACCTTATCAAACTCCAAACCTTTAATACTATGTAAAGTAGAAATAATCACACCCTGCTTCTTCATTGGCTGATTTTTCGCCTGCTCTTTCAAATTTTGTGTATATTCTTCAATATGCGCGAACCATTCCGGATAAGTTTTATAGCCTTTGGTGCTTTCCGCTAATTCTTCCAAAACCTCATAAAAATCATCTGTTTTCAGTTTTCGATAAGCAGCATAGTCCTTTAAATACTCATCATACCCAATGCCTTTGCGTATATAATTGATTGCGCCGTAAGGTGTCATATTTTTCAATAAATATAAGTCTTCTTCCAGCTTATCAATTCGATCGCACAACCAGTCTTTCCCTTCATAATACCAGCGGAGAGCTTCAAAAGATACTTGTGAGTCTTCTAAAGCAGCTCTTGATATATAACGATTGGGACGATTCATCACCTGAAGAAATTCCTTCCTGCTTCTGTCACCCATTGCCAGTTTCATGTAGGAAATCACATTTCGAGCAATCCAGTGCTCATAAATATTAGGCATAACATCCCTCATCTGAAAAGGTATCTGATATTCCATAAGCGTCTCCACTAAAAATCTGGCACCGGAATTTGTTCTGTACAAAATGGCCATTTCTTCATAAGGACATCCCTCCTGATAAGATTTCAAAATACAGTCTTTCACATAAAGTTCTTCCTGTTTTGCCGTATCAAATTCCTTAATACACAAAGGCTGCCCTTCTTCATTTTCTGTATGGATTTTCTTTTTAAACCTGTTTTTATTACAGCTTATCACCTTTCCTGCTGCTTCCACGATTCTCTTTGTAGAACGATAATTACAAGATAAAAGTTCTGTCCTTACCGTTGGAAAATCTTTGGGAAAATGCATCATGATTTCCGGCTTTGCCCCTCGAAATGCATAAATGGACTGGTCATCATCTCCCACGATAAACAGATTATTCTGAGGAGCCGCCAACATCTTAACGACATCATACTGAAGCTGGTTAATATCCTGAAATTCATCTACCAAAATATACTGAAACCGCTGCTGCCAACCTGCTAAAATATCTGCTCTTTTTTTCAGTAAATCATAACAATACAAAAGCATATCATCAAAATCCAGCAGCCTTGCCTGTCTGCATCCATTGACATAAGTACAATAAATTGTCCGGAATATTTCGTCCGGACAATTCTTAGAATAGTAATGTTCCAGAGGTATTCGATTATTTTTCACCTGACTGATTTCCTGTACCAGTCCTTCAAAAAACTCCTTTTCATCCTCTATTTCTATTCTTTGTTTATAAATAATTTCCCTTAACATATCATAGCGCTGTTCTTCGCTGATGATATTTTTCCCTGTCAATCCATAAGCATGTCTTAAAATGCCATAGAAAATACCGTGAAAAGTTCCAAAAGTTACTCTCTGGTAATTCTCTGACACACCGGATTTTTGACAAAGAGACAAAAAACGCTCCTTCATCTCTCTTGCAGCTGCCTTTGTAAAGGTAACTACCAAAATATGTGCAGGATTTACATGATGCTCTCTGATAAGCGTTTCCACCCTTCTGGTCATGGTAGTAGTTTTCCCTGAACCCGGTCCCGCCAGAAGCATCATCGGTCCCTGATTATGATGAATTGCTTTTTCCTGTGCTGCATTTTTTTCCATAAGATTAGCTTAATTTCTCGATTGCAGCTTTTATTCTCTGGATACTTTCTTCTTTTCCAAGTATCTCCAGAATTTCTGTAGCACCAGCCGGTGTCATCTGTTTTCCGGAAAGTGCAGTACGAATTGGCCATAAAATCTGTCCGTTTTTATAACCGTTTTCTTTTGCAAATCCGCAGAGCAGTTCATACATTGCATCATTACTGTAATCTTCTGTCTTCTCTAATACAGGAAGGATTTTCTCCAAAACTTCTAAAGAAATTTCCGGATTTGTCTTCATTTTCTTATGAGTATACATAGCAATATCATACTCCGGAACTGCTTCAAAGAAATCTACTAAATCTTTAATATCCGGTAATACTTCAATTCTGGTTTTTACCATTCCGGCAATTTTTCTTAAATCTAAATCCTTTGTAATCACCTGTTTTAAGTATGGAAGTGCCATTTCATAGAACTTGTCATCATCCATAGCTTTCATGTATTCTCCGTTCATCCAGCGAAGTTTCTGAATATCAAATACTGCCGGTGATTTGCTCATGTGGTGATAATCAAATACCTTTACCAGTTCTTCTAAAGAAAAGATTTCACGATTGTCCTCAGGACACCAACCTAAAAGTGCCACATAGTTTACAATCGCTTCTGTTAAAAATCCCTGCTCTACTAAATCTTCATAAGAAGAATGTCCAGAACGTTTACTGAGCTTTTTATGTTCTTCGTTTGTAATCAGAGGGCAGTGTACATAAGTAGGAATTTCCCATCCAAAAGCTTCATAAATACGGTTGTATTTCGGTGAAGAAGATAAATATTCATTTCCTCTTACTACGTGTGTAATTCCCATTAAATGGTCGTCTACTACATTTGCAAAGTTGTAAGTAGGATATCCGTCTGATTTAATTAAAATTAAATCATCCAGCTCATTATTTGGAACAGTAATTGCTCCGTAAATGTCATCCTGGAAAGTTGTTGTACCTTCTGTAGGCATATTAAAACGGATAACATAAGGTTCACCGTTAGCCAGTTTTTCTTCGATTTCTTCCTTACTTAAATGCAGACAGTGTTTGTCATACATTGCAATTTCTTTTTCTCCTACGCTGGATTTTAAAGATTCCAGACGTTCTTTTGTACAGAAACAATAATAAGCGTCTCCCTGCTCAATTAACTGTTTTGCATATTTTAAATAAATGCCCTGTGCATTTCTCTCACTCTGTACATAAGGGCCGTATCCGCCATCCTTGTCAGGACCTTCATCGTGTACCAGACCTGTTTTTGCAAGAGTTCTGTAAATAATATCCAGTGCGCCTTCTACAAAACGCTCCTGGTCTGTATCTTCAATACGAAGCATAAAGCTTCCGTCTTCATGCTTTGCAATTAAGTATGCATACAAAGCTGTTCTTAAATTTCCTACATGCATTCTGCCTGTTGGACTTGGTGCAAATCTTGTTCTTACTTTACTCATGGTATTTCTCCTTATTTTTAAAACAGGGGTATGTGGCTTTCACCCTATACCCCATTACCATGAAAATTATACTCGAACCATCATCTATTTTCAAGTGTTGTTTCCTGAAAATTCTCTCATTATTTCTCTTACTTCTTCGATTTTACTGCATTTCCATACGTTTTCTCCACAAAATAAAAGCGCATGTTCTGTATCCCCCTCTGCCGCATGTACCAAAGCCTCTGTAATACAATAGGGAATATCTTTCCCCTTACAACCTTCAATACACTGATAACAATGGCTGATTTTTTCCGGTTTTATCTTTACCCTTTCAATAAAAGCATTACGAATTGCTCTTCCCGGCATTCCTACCGGACTGTCTACAAGTACAATATCTTCCTTTTTTGCCTGTAAATATGCTTCTTTATAACGCACATCGGCGTCACATTCCTTTGTAGTAACAAACCGGGTTCCTACCTGTACTCCGTCTGCTCCAAGGCTTAAAGCATGCTTCATATCTTTCCTGTCAAAAATTCCACCTGCTGCAATCACTGGAATCTTACGTCCTGCTTTTTGACTATACTCTGCCGCTTTTTCTACAATGCTTATAATTACTTGATCATATTCTTCTTGTGTAAGCTGCTGTACTTCTTCTTTTGAAAAACCCAAATGTCCTCCCGCTTTTGGACCTTCCACCACCACAAAATCAGGGTAACGAGAATATTTTCTCTCCCATACTCTGCTGATAACGGTAAACGCTTTTAAAGAAGAAATAATCGGTGCAATTTTCACTTTACTTCCTTTTACATATTCCGGCAAATCCACCGGAAGTCCTGCCCCTGACAAAATCACATCAATACCTGCTGAAACAGCATTTTTTACATACTCCTTATAATATCTTGTTGCTACCATGATATTGGCACCAACAACTCCGCCTTTTGCAATTTCTTTTGCCTTCGCAATCTCTTTTTTCATGGCACGGAAATTTGCTTCTAATGGATTTTTTAAAAAATCAGGCTCTCGAAATCCAATCTGTGCTGTGGAAATTACTCCCATTCCCCCTTCTCTCGCCACATTTCCCGCAAGATTAGAAAGGCTGATTCCCACTCCCATTCCCCCTTGTATCACCGGAATTTTCAATTTTAAATCTCCAATTTCCAATGGATTTATCATATTTTCTCCCTTCTGACAAACAGATTTCCCCTGTTACATTCGGCGAAATCTATTATATCTATGCTCTGCAATTTCCTCTCCTGTCATGCCTTCCATTCTTCTCAAAAAGTCTTTCATTTGCTCCTTCATATTTCTGCACAGAATAGGAAGATTTTCCTTAGATGCTGCCGCTTCTTCCGGTATCACTCGTTCAATTATGCCAAGGTTCTTCAAATCCTCTGCAGTAATTTTCATCACCTCAGAAGCCTCCTTCGCCTTTTTACTGTCCTTCCACAAAATAGATGCAAAACCTTCCGGTGACAAAATCGAGTAAATGGCATTTTCCATCATCCATACTTCATTACCTACACCAAGAGCTAAAGCGCCTCCGCTTCCTCCTTCACCGATAACAATGCTCAAAACAGGAACCTTTAATGCAGCCATTTCCATCAAATTTCTGGCAATAGCCTCCCCCTGTCCTCTTTCCTCTGCTTCTATACCACAGAAAGCTCCCGGTGTATCAATAAAAGTAATAATGGGCCGATGAAATTTTTCTGCCTGTTTCATCAGACGCAACGCCTTTCGATAACCTTCCGGTGATGGCATCCCAAAGTTTCTTCCAATATTTTCTTTTGTACTTCTGCCCTTTTGAATACCAATTGCCGTTACCGGCTGACCGTCTAAAAGTGCCAACCCACCAATGATTGCTCCATCATCGCGAAAAGCCCTGTCTCCATGAAGCTCCATAAAGCTGTCAAAAACCATCTTCATATAGTCAAGACTCACAGGTCTTTTACTGTCTCTGGCTGTCTGTACTCTCTCCCAGGCTGTCATTTCTTTTGCCCTTTTCTTTCTGCTGTCCTGTAAAGTTTCCTCTTTTGAAAAGACAATATTGGAAAACTGACAATATCCATTCTGCCTTTCATGAAGTTTTAACAGTCCTGATAATGTCTGTTTTAAGTCCTCTCTTTTTACAATACCGTCAAGCATTCCATGTTCTACTAAAAACTCTGCTTTTTGAAATCCTTCCGGTAGCTTTTGATGAATAGTCTGAGCAATGACACGAGGACCCGCAAACCCAATTAACGCTCCCGGTTCTGCCAAAATAATATCTCCCAGCATGGCAAAACTTGCAGTTACTCCTCCTGTTGTAGGGTCGGTAAGCACAGGTATATAAAGAAGTCCTGCATCACTATGCCTTTTAATAGCCGCAGAAGTTTTTGCCATCTGCATAAGAGAAATAATTCCCTCCTGCATTCTGGCACCTCCTGAACAGCAAAATAATACCACAGGAAGTTTTCTTTTCGTTGCTTCTTCAAAGGCTCTGGTAATTTTCTCCCCTACGGTATGTCCCATGCTTCCCATTAAAAATCGTGCATCGCATACCCCCAGCACTACCGGACTGTTTTCAATCCTTGCTTCTCCAATACATACAGCCTCATCCAAATGTGTTTTCTCTTTTAAAGATGTAAGCTTTTCCTCATATCCCGGATAGTCCAGAGGATTGCAAAGAAGAAAATCCGTATACCACTCCTTAAAACTGTCCTTATCTGCTACCAATTTAATTCTGGTTTTCGATTTCATACGGAAATATCCTCCGCATTTCGGACATACATAGGAAGCTCCTACCACATCTTCTTTATAAATCATTTCACCACATTTCGGGCATTTCATCCAAAGCCCCTGAGGTACAGAAGGAGCAGATGCGTTTTCTTCTGTCTGCTTTGTACCTGATGTTTTTTTAAACAATTCTTTCCATCTGGACATCTGCTAAATTCTCCTTATATCGAATAATGTTTTGGTATAAAATCTGTAGTAATATTCCCCTCTATAAAGTCTTTCTGCTGCAAAATATCATACTGGAAATCCAAATTTGTCTTTATTCCTTCAACAATTACCTCTCCCAGTGTACTTCTCTGTTTTGCAATTGCAG
>URHS01000056.1 GCA_900547685.1 uncultured Blautia sp.
ATTTGCACAGAGAAAAAATCAGTTTTAGTGAAAAGGCTTTTGCTTACAAAATGAAGAATGATGTTCTGAAAAAAATCAGGAAGAAAAAAGGTCAAATTGACCACAAAACAAAAAAGAAGAGTAAAGACAGTTATTGGAAGTTGTGGATTATGTGCGGGCTGTGTTTTCTTTGCCACAGGCACAGAGAATCAAGAAATTGGGCAAAGAAAAGCAACTGACATTGGAGAAGATGCAGGAAATTCTGAGTGAGATAAAAAGGAGAGATCACAAGAGTTGATTTTACGAATGAACAGCTTCACAAATATTTTTCAAGCAGATATACACCATCCATGATGAAACGAGAAATTATAGTATTATTGAAAATCCGGCAGAATGAAAAATAGTGAAAAAATAGTGTGATTTTAGTGGAAAAATTCGATGTGCAGAATTTTAGGTGAGTTACAAATACAGAAACAGAATTTAAAGAAACGAATAAAAAATTCGTAAACAGAGAAAAATATTGAAGAAATCAATGCTTTGTGGTATCGTTATAGTCATAGCATATAGTGTGGAATGATGGTTGTAAGGAGAAGAATAAAGATGAAAAGACCGATTGTTCGTTTGTCATCATTACAATTGACAAATATTAAAAATGTAAAAAAGGGCACTATATATATGCCGAATACTGTAAACAAAATTTTATCAGCAGATAAAGCAGAAATACTTGGGATTTACGGCCAAAATGGCTCAGGAAAAACAGCGATTATTGATGCATTGTATGTTTTACAAAAAGTAATGATAGGAGCTGATCTTAATCAGTCATTAGAAGATTACATGGACATGGATTCCGATACTGCAGAGATTTTTGCAGATTTCAATCTTTTTATGAATGGAATTGTGTTTGAAATAGGATACAGACTAAGTCTGAGCAGAGAAGAAAAAGTGGTTGTTATCAGTCGAGAAACATTGAGTGGCGCAAAGAATGAAAATGGAATCAGAACAAATAAGACTGTATTTATGGATTACCAAAGAGAGCAGACGAATACTATTTTTAAACCACAGAAAAGACTGGATGAAATCCTGGATGAGAATAAAGACATAAAAACAGATTTGATTGTAGCGCGTAAAATGGCAGAAAAAAGCAACTGCTCCTATATTTTTGGTGAAAGCAGCCGGGATATATTCTGCAGAGAATATAAAAATGGATTTCAACAATTTTCAGTTATTATTTCTTCTTTGTTTGAATTTGCTTTGAAAGATTTATTTGTGATTCGGAATACCCATTCAGGAGTGATTTCCGCTAATTTTGTCTTGCCGATGGCATTTCGGATTGAAAATGATAACATGGGAGCAAAAGGGGATTTTACGGTATCTTTGACAGAACCGATCTTGGTGGACGAGGAAAGGAAAAATCTGTTAGAGACAATTGTTGAACAGATTAATATTGTGTTATACACAATCATTCCAGGATTGCAGGTAACGATTAAAAATTACGGGAAACAATCATTGGATGATGGAGAAGAAGGATGGAAACTGGAATTAATGTCAAAGAGAGAGGGTATGAAAGAGATTCCGATTAGAATGGAATCAGAGGGAATTATTAAAATCATTTCCATTCTGAATGTACTCATACAAGCATTTGGAAATCCTTCGATTTGCCTTGTGATTGACGAACTTGATTCTGGAATTTTTGAATATATGTTGGGAGAATTGCTTGATATTTTCAAAAAGAGCGCAAAAGGACAATTGATTTTCACATCACATAATCTTCGTGCACTTGAAATGATTGATAAGGAAAGCATTATGTTCTCTACTACGAATCCAGATAATCGTTATATTCATATGAAGAATGTAAGAGAAAGTAACAATCTTCGTAATATGTATATTAGAACCATTACATTGGGTGGACAATCAGAAGAAATTTATGAAGAAACCGATAGTTTGAAAATTGCCAGAGCATTTAGAAAAGCAGGGCGGGGTGTTCGCGGTGAATGAGAAAAAAGTAATTGCGGTCATTGTAGGATGTGATAGATGAAAAGGAAGGAAATTTTATGCTGAATATTTACTATGGCGATATGAAAGAAGCGGTATATAATACATCAGCTTATTTTAAATATGATTATGAAGATAGTTGGATTGTAGATCCGTTTGTGAAAGAAATGATTCAAGATGTAGATAAGTCAACAGTTTTGGATAGTGGAGTAATAGATAGTCCGGTTTTAGGCAAGATTCCGCCAACCGGGTTATCCGGAGGAGTAAAAACGTTAATCCTTTTTAAGTTTAATAAAGATAAAATTTTCAATGCATCAACTGGTGGAGATGACTGTGCGAAATGGCTGCTTAAAATTGCAGAATCGGAAGACAGGACAGTAAATTTGCGGCATTTGATGGATTTTGGTAAAGATCCATTTACGATTCGTATTTTGAATACTAATGAAATTGTTCACTCTATGAAAGAACGGGTACCGGTTGCCGGAGAATTTGTCTAATGGAGGAGGTCATTATGTTAAAAATATATTTAGGGAATATGGAGAAAGCAATTTATCATCCTCCGACTTATTTTGATAATCAATATGAGGATGAATGGATTACAAATGAATTATCAATCAGGATGATTAAAGATGTGGATAAGTCAGAAGTGATAAGTTCTCATTTGATACAAAGTCCAGTATTAGGACCAATTTCCACAAAAGAATTATCAGGTGGGGTAAAGACATTAATGTTAATGGCATTTGATCAATCAGGGAAAGTGTTTAATGCATCCGCATGTGGAGACAATTGTGCAAAATGGATTCTTTCTATGGGTGAATCAAAAGAATTAACAATAAATTTAAGGCATATCATGGATTTTGGAGAAGAAGATTTTGAAATAGAAATTCTTAATACAGGTGATATTGTTCATAATATGTTGGAATTTGTTAATATTGCAGGAGAGTACGTGTAGGTGGAGTAAATGAAGGGAAAACATAGGATTGTCGTAAAAAATAATCGTCTGCATTATGAGTTTGAGATTAAGAGAAATATTACAATTATTCAAGGCGATAGCGCTACAGGAAAAACAACTTTAATTAATATGCTACGTCAGGCAGAAAATCTGGGAGAGTCTAGTGGAATTGACGTGATTTCAGATGTTCCATGCAGGATATTAGAAGGAAACAATTGGAAAATTATTTTGGAAAATTCATCAGGAAATATTTTCTTTATAGATGAAGAGAATTCATTTATAAACACAGAAGAATTTGCTTCCATGGTTAAGGAATCTGATAATTATTTTATACTGATAACAAGGGAAAATCTTTATAATTTACCTTATAGTGTAGACGAGATATATGGATTACATGAGTCTGGGAAATATCATGATACAAGAAGGGTCTATCAACAAATGTATCATATTTACACAATAGAGGAAAAATTTCCAATAGAGCCAGAAAAAATAATTGTAGAAGATTCTAATTCGGGATATGAATTCTTTAAGAATATAAGTGCAGAAAAAAATATAGCTTGTTTGAGTGCCGGAGGAAAATCGAATATATTTTCTTTGCTTAAAAAGCAAAGTTCAGAAGAAATTTGTGTTATTGCAGATGGAGCTGCGATTGGCCCAGAAATGAATCGATTGTATAAAGAGACATTAAAAAAGAAAAACATCCATTTATATTTACCAGAATCTTTCGAATGGCTAATTTTGAGTTCAGGTTTAATATCAGATAAAGATATTAAGACAATATTGGAAGAACCAGAGAATTATATTGACAGTACAGAGCATTTTAGTTGGGAACGTTTCTTTACAAAATTATTGATGACGCGAACAGAGGAGACTTATTTAAAATATAGTAAACCGAAACTAAATGCAAACTATCTTCATGAGAAGAACAAAGAAAAAATTGTTAATACGATGCAAGGAATTAAGATATAAAGAACATGTTGAAGATTCAAATTTAGTAGTCAAACACCGTAGACAACCAGTCTAAAGTACGGTATTATATGTGTAGAAATTCTCCTAAGCACTAGTTGTGGGTTCGATTCCCGCAGGAAACGTTTGACCACAAAAGCGATTTTCAAGGTATTTTCGTATTTTTGAAAAAATCCCTTTTGTTAGCAGAAAATGGTGTGATTTGCCACCAAAATGGTTCGGTATTCTGATATACAGAAATTAGGTCTGTTAATTGGTGTAAAGTGTAGTAAATGATAGAAATCATAATGAGTACGGATGGATGAAGATTATATCTGTCAACATCTGTTAGTAAAATACGATATTCAATTAGTGGCAATGCCACTATAGATAGAGCAGTCTGTCTGGTATTAAATCTTAAAAAAAGATTTAAACCAGACGGGCTGTTTTTTTATCTGCGGTCAAATTTTGGCCGCAGATTTTTCTGTATAGATAATGGAGTAAACTTTTTTCTTAAAATGGAAATAATAGTTTGTTTTCAAGTTCATAAAAAATCATTTGCGGATGCAAATAGTAGATTTAGTAGGGATGTATTTTTGTCATCTGAAAGTATGCGAGACCAATTGAAGCTGATTGGTGTTAGTTATGAAACTAAAGTAATTCAAAGTTTATTTCAATGGAGAAATGCAATTTCACATACCTATTGCCGGATTGTTATTCGCCATGCGTCCTTTGACGCTGCCTGTATGCTGGCGGTGAGGTGGAAACGGGAAAATTCCCTTGAATACTTGGCCGTTGAGTTTGGATTGATGATATGATAAAATCATTTTAGCAAATTAGAAGTTATCAAGAATGGTTTACAATGAAATGTACAAAATGCAATAACATACTACATATTGGAACAGGCGAATTTTCTATGAATATTGACGGGAAAACTATAAAAGTGATAAATATCCCCATTCTACATTGTAAAAACCCTAATTCAGTAGTTGTTGACGATGAAGTAAAGAATAATGCAAAAGTATATTTATCAGATGATGCTCTTGATTATGCAGAATGCGAAGCTGGAACTATAATGCCAATACTGAATTTGCTTTTTTAATACTGACATTTTTTTAAGAAAATATAGGACGGATAACTTCCGGTTCATAGGGAAATTAGGCAGAACGGAAAATCTGAAGTTTAGGAGGTAATTATGTTTAGAAAAATGAGAAGATTTAAGCAACAACTTTCAGATGAAGAGTGTATTGCTGTGTTAAAAGCGGAAACAAGAGGTGTATTGTCAATGCTCGGCGATGACGGCTATCCTTACGGCATACCAATGAATCATTGGTATTGTGAAGCTGATGGAAAATTATATTTTCACGGCACAAAAGAAGGACATAAAATCGATGCAATTCAAAAATGCAGTAAGGTTTGTTATACCGTTTTTGATAAGGGCTACCGTAACAAAAACGAATGGGCGTTGAATGTTAAAAGCGTTGTTGTATTTGGTAAAATCAGCCTTGTTACCGATGAAGAAAAGGCAAATGTAATCTGCACGGCGTTGTGCCGTAAATTCACAGATGATGAAGAATATTTAAAACGGGAATTAGAGGGTTTTCTTCCCAAAGTTCAATGTCTTGAACTGACGCCTGAACACATAACAGGCAAACTTGTTAATGAGTCATAAATTAGACAATTTCAGTTTTCTGTTGTGTTGAGTAAGAAGCAATTAAAAGGGAAACTTGATTTCTCATATCCCCCAGTGTATAATCTAATCAAGAAAAGTAATCAGATGCAAGATCTGATGCCCTCAGTAAAATTTAATTTATTTCTATGTTGAGCCATAGCATCCATCAAACTTTCTCAGGGTTTATCGTGGATGCTATTTCTTATTATGTCGATTATCTATGTAAGTCAGAGCCGCAAAAACTACTAAAAGTAATGTGAGTACTTTCAGTGTGTTCATGGGCATCACACTCCTTAAAAAACTAGAGGGCTGGTCGAAATTGCATCCGCTTCTCTTTCCCGATTAGTTATATTCGCTCAGTATAACATGAAGAATTTTATATCGCAAGAAAAGATGGAAAATAAAAGACCAGAGAACCAGAAGCCTGGCAAATATCTGTGTATGATTTTGCGGCACAGACCTGAAACTATTGGAATTGCAAAAAAAGAGTATTCAATAAAGCAATTTTGGAATAAATTGTAAAAACAGATAATAAACAGAGGTATTCTTTTAATGAAGATAAAACAAAAATTCGGGTAAATCAGGGACATTCCATTGCCGTTGATCTGGATTTGGAAGTTGCAGAACCTTCTGAAATTCTGTGTCATGGAACTTCAGTACACTATAAAGTGAGGAGCAGAGAAATGTTTCGAAAGGGATTTCGTTTTTATCGTTCAGTAAATGGAATGGATAAAATTTGCTCGGATATGAACTGATGATGGTGTAACGGAGGTGTTGATGATGAGAGTTGAAAATATTAATATGTTTAATGATACAATGGCCATAATGGATAGAGGTTATTATGAAGTGAATGGAAAGCGCATAAATTTGAAGCTTTCTAAAAGAGAAATGGAAGAAATATCCGTGTTTCTGCCAAAGGATATAAAGAGAATTGCTGATAACAAAGACTTTGAGCATATTTATGTAATAGGAAGAATTGGTGTTGGTTGCGTTAATATGGATTCTTATTCCCTAGCGATTAAAAGATATACGGATTGTTCGTATATGTTCAGCAAGAAATCAAAGCCGATTCTTGTACTGAATCTTGCAAATCCTGTAAATCCGGGCGGCGGAGTGCGTCATGGATCAAAAGCTCAGGAGGAAGATCTCTGCAGAAAGAGTTCTCTCTTGTTATCCTTAGAAAGTTCAAAGGCATCTGCTTATTATAAATACAACAAGTCATTGAATACTTACATGGGTTCAGATGCGGTCATGATCACACCGCAGGTTGAAATCATCAAGGATGAAAATGGTAATTTGCTGGAGGAGAGTGTAATTGTATCCGTTATGACTTGTGCCGCACCAATGCTGAGATATGGCATGGAGGGACTGACAAATCAGGAATACCAGGATATGGTTTATGGTCGTATTACCGGAATGCTGAAGGTTGCTGCATATCTGGGCTATGAGGTGCTGATTTTAGGCGCATTCGGATGTGGTGCATTTTCAAATGATGCACATGTTGTGTCAAATCTGTTTTATAAAGCTTTAAAAGAATTTGATTATGATGGAATGAAGGCAGAAGATTTCTTCCGAAGAATAGATTTTGCAGTACTCAGCCCTTCTGCAGATCAATACAATTACAAGGAATTTGCGAGGAATTTCAGTGATTTTTATCGTGAGGAGGACGCTGCCGAGGTGGCAGAAGCTCTTGAAAGGGTAAAAGAGACTGAAATAAACCTGGATAGAATCAGGGGAAGTCTTGTTGGTGGAGCTATTGGTGATGCGCTGGGATACGCAGTTGAATTCCAGCAGGAGGATCAGATATTCAGAAAATATGGAGTCGAGGGCATTACTGAATATGATCTGGTAAATGGAAAAGCTCTGATTTCAGATGATACGCAGATGACCTTATTTACCGCAAATGGAATCTTAGTGGGTGCTACCAGATTGTCTATGCGTGGCATAGGTAGAGATCCAAAATCATATGTTTCATGTGCATATCTGGACTGGTTGAAGACTCAGCAGTCGGATATTAAAACTGTAAATAGCTATAAGCGTTTTACAGAAGAAGGTGGTTGTTCATGGTTGTTAGATGTTCCAGAATTATATTCCAGACGCGCACCGGGAAACACCTGTCTTTCTGCAATGGAGACCAGAGCAGAAGGTGAATATGTAGATAGCTTTATTGATAGTCCAATCAATAAAAGCAAGGGGTGTGGCGGAATAATGCGTATCGCTCCACTGGCATTGTTATATAGAATTGGTGAAAACGTCCATTGTGACATTGATCAGATTGATAAAGAGGCGGCGGAACTTGCTGCCATTACTCATAGTCACTCTCTTGGCTATATGCCGGCTGCTGTAGTGAGCCATATCATAAGCAGAATTCTTTGTTCACATGATGAAATGAGTCTGAAGGAGATCGTTTTTGAGGCCAGAGATACGGTCGCTCGGCTCTTTGCTGGTGATAAACATCTTCCGGAGCTCATTGATATTATTAATAGAGCAGTTCGTCTTTCTGAGGAAAAAGATGTGGCTGACCTAGATAATATTCATGCACTTGGTGAGGGATGGGTTGCAGAGGAAACACTTGGCATTGCCCTTTATTGTGCACTCAAATATCAGGATGATTTTTCAAAGGCTGTGATTACATCTGTTAATCATAAAGGAGACAGCGACTCAACCGGTGCAGTTACAGGTAATATTCTAGGTGCACTTGTTGGTTATGAAGCTATAGAGAGTAAATGGAAAAAAAATCTGGAGCTCATGGATGTAATCCTTGAGGTTGCGGACGACCTTTGCCATGGCTGTCAAATGTCAGAATACAGTCATTATTACGATCAGGCATGGGTAACAAAGTACATGTCTATGCATCGTTATCAAGAACCAAAGAAGCTGGCAACAGAGCTCCGTACAATCAAAGGGGATATCACAAAACAGTCAGATGTGGAAGCAATTGTAAATGCTGCAAATACTAGCCTGTTAGGGGGCGGTGGAGTCGATGGTGCTATTCATAGAGCAGCCGGACGTCAGCTTTTGGAAGAATGCAGGAAGCTAAATGGATGTAAAACTGGTGAAGCAAAGCTGACCGGCGCATACAAGCTACCTTGTAAATATATTATTCACACAGTAGGTCCTATCTGGCATGGGGGAAATCAGGACGAAGGAAAGCTATTAGCAGCTTGCTATAGAAACTCCCTTCAGATAGCTGTTGATCAAGGCATACGTAGTGTTGCATTCCCATCTATTTCTACCGGCGTTTACCGCTTCCCAAAAGAAAAGGCTGCGGGTATAGCTGTGAAAACAGTAAATCAGTTTGTGGAGGCAAACCCTGGAAAAATTGATCTGGTGGAGTGGATTCTTTTTGATGAAGATACACTAAATATCTACGAGAATGCGTTAAGCCAGCTCCAAGTGAGCAAGAACAAGATGTGATGGAGGGAATGTTATGAAATTTGTAATCGAACATTTATCTAAGAATTTTGAAAAAAAGGAAGTTCTCAGGGATATTGATTTTTCTTTTGAAGAAGGGAAGATTTACGGCCTTTTGGGGCGAAACGGTGCAGGAAAAACAACGTTGTTTAATTGTCTTAATCGAGATATAAAAATTGACAGCGGTAAATTTTATCTTGAGGAGAAAGGAATGCATCGAGAGGTAGCAGCGGATGACATCGGGTATGTACTTTCGACTCCAACTGTTCCAGAATTTCTCACAGGCAGGGAATTTCTTAAATTCTTTATGGATATTAATGAAAAATCAATCTGTGAACCAAAGACTATTGATGAATATTTTTCATATATGAGCATTGCAGAGGAAGACCGTGACAAGCTTTTAAAGGATTATTCTCATGGAATGAAAAATAAGATGCAGATGTTGATTAATATCATAGCTCAGCCAAACATTCTCCTCCTTGATGAACCGTTAACCTCTCTTGATGTCGTTGTGGCAGAGGAGATGAAACAGTTGCTGCGTTCTCTCAAACAAGGGCGTATTACGATTTTCTCAACACATATCATGGATCTGGCTTTGGATCTTTGTGATGAAATTGTACTGCTCAGTCATGGGGAACTGGAAGTTGTGGAGAAATCAAATCTGGATGGAAAGGAATTCAAAGATAAGATCATAGCAGCATTGCGGGAGGAAGAGAATGAATAAGACACTTAAAATATCCTTTTCCCTTAAAAATACATATCGTGTAAATACCATTCTGTTCTCATTGAAACAAATACCATTGTTAAAAAAACTGTTTCCTGCAACCTTATATCGTGTAAAAGGCTTGAAGATATTTGCTAACGTGTTATCAGTATTGTGGGAAATTATTTCCGTATTTCTCGGAAAGTTTCTTTATTTCGTTACAATGGTATGTGGGATAGGAACTTTGTATGGTAAGTTGCCGCAAAATCAGGTTTTTCTGCATATTATGTTATTTTTGACTATCATCGGCAGTTTTGCAAATACGGATCTTTTTAATCCATCAAAAGACAAGTATTATGCCATGATCCTGATGCGAATGGATGCGAGGGAGTATACACTTGTCAACTACATCTATATGATGCTTAAGGTACTTATAGGATTTTTCCCATTTGTGCTTCTGTTTGGAACAGACAGAGATGTACCATTCTGGATTTGCGTTCTGCTTCCATTTTGTATTGTTGGTATGAAACTCTGTTTTTCCGGAGTAATTCTTTGGCTGGATGAAAAAAATGGGCAAAATTATAATGAGAGTAGGCTGAATAAATATCAATGGGGTGCGATTGCTATTTTACTTGGCATCGCATACGGCTTACCGGCTACGGGAGTTGTTTTCCCAGAATGGATATCGGCAGGCATCTTTTTGGTGTTTATACCGCTGGGCATCATAAGATTGCGTTTTATTAGGAAAACACACTGCCAAAAGGATTTTATGCTTTGGCGGGGGTCAGCCCGCCTCGGCGGTGTCGGTGGTGTTGATTTCAATATACTCGGCAATCTTGCGGAACTCGTCCGCAAACTTAAAGTGAACACTGATATTGCCGTTTTCGTAAACCTTGATATGGTCTACCAAGTCCGTGAGGATTTCACGGGTCAGCGTTTCGATGCTTTGATACTTTGCAAAGGCTACCAGCGCGGGGTGTTCCTTGTCAACGCCGTTTGCCAGCTCCGCACGTTCCGCGTTCAGCCGGGCCAGCACATCCGCAAGCTCGGCGGCCTGCCGTTCATAATCGGATTTCATATCCCGGTATTCCTGCTGGGTGATTTCCCCGTCTTTCCAGTCTTGATACAGTGACTGCTTGTAGCGGGTTATCCGGGTCAATTCCTTTTCCTTTGCGGCTATCTGGTCGTTAAGGCGGTGGGATTGACTTTTTTTCAGCGGGGCCGAGTTGATGTTGGTTATCATTTTCGAGTAGGAAACGGCGGTGTTCACTTGATACTGGATAGCGAACAGAACGGCGGCCTCCAGACGGTTGTGCTTGATAGAGTGCATGGAGCAGGCCGTCCGGGAGCGGTTCTTGTAAGTGGAGCAGGCGTAATAGATATTTTTCCCGCTCTGGCTGCGGGTGATGGATTTCCCGCAGTCGGCGCATTTCAGAAAACCGCTGAACAGGTGAACCTCCCGCCCTTTGGGGGATGTCCGGGTATCGCGTACCAGCAGGGCCTGCACCTTGTCAAAGGTTTCGTGGGTGATGATAGCCTCGTGGGTATCGGGGACGCGCACCCATTCTTCCTCCGGCACCGCCTCAATCTGGTGTACCTTGTAGCTTTTCACACGGCGGCGGCCCTGTACCAAATCCCCGGTATAGATGGGGTTGGTGAGGATTTCATGTATCATGCGGGCTCCCCACATGGGGTCGTCCGCCACAGCCGAGGAAACGGGCAGGCCCTTTTTCCGGCGGTAGGCCGTGGGGCTGGGTATGCCGTGTTCGTTCAGATACAAGGCGATGGCCCTTTTAGACGAGCCTTGCAGGAGCATGGAATACACGCGCTTGACGGTTTCAGCCGCATCCGCATCCACAATAAGCTGGTGCTTATCCTTAGGGTCTTTGATGTAGCCATAGGGGGCGAAAGAGCCGATATACTGGCCGTTGCGCCGCTTGTAATCAAAAACCTGCCGGATTTTCTTTGAGGTCTGATAACAATACTGGTCGTTCATCACATTTGTTATCGGCACAATGATGCTGTTCACGCTATCCGGGTTTAGGTAGCTGTCCACACCCTCGGCCAAGCTGATAAAGCGGACACCCATCTGCACAAAAAGGTTATCAATCAGACTGCCTGCGTCACTGTAATTCCGGGCAAAACGGGAGAGGTCTTTCACCACAACGCAGGTAATTTTTTCGTTCATTACATCCCCCAAAAGCCGCTGGAAACTTTCGCGCTCCGTATCGGTTCCCGTGTGGCCGTCATCCACATACTCGGTGTAGCTTTCAAATTCTTCCGCATGGTTGAAGTGAAAATCATTGAGTATGTCGCGCTGATTTTTCACGCTGTTGCTATCGTCAAGTCCCCGGTTGATTTTCTGTAAATCCTCGCGGGAGAGCCGGATATAGCCGCCCATTTTCCAGCGCCGGGCCGTATAGGTAGGGGTTAAAATCTGCTGATACCCTCTGTTTTTTTGCCTTGCCATTTGTCCTCCTTCCCTATCACATTACAGCTATATTATAACTCCGATTGAGGGTATCAGCAAGGATGCCGCCGGACATAAAAAGGGGGCGGCACTGTGAAAAGTACCGCCCCGGCTTTGGGACATTTTGTCCCAAAGAGGATAGCTATATCACCATCTACTTGTCTTGAAAAGGACTGCAGGCAAATTTTCTGCTGTCCTTGATACGGTAACAATTTTACAAAAATATGAATTTGTTAATCTTCATTCCTGGCCGCGACATGAACGTGCTCAACAACTCCGTTTTGGTCATAATAAACAATGAGGTTATACGTGTTATTGGTTTCCCAAATATCACCCCACATCCCCGACAGGCTGCTATCTGGTTCTCCCCATACCTCTATTAACTGTGTATACTTGTAACCTTGTAATTGTTCTGTTGCATAATCTACACCTTGGTTTTGGCAATAGGAAACCATCAATTCTTTTGAGGGAATATTGTCGTTACTTTTCCGGTTGTAATATCCGTAGAACCAGACAGATACACATAGTACAGCAATTAAGATTATTGCAAAAACAAATAGTACCTTCTTTTTCATACAATCACACTCCTTATTAAATTGGGAATTTATCTGTTTACTGGAAAACCAAGTATAGCACAATCTTTTACTGTTACTGTTGTTTATCCCCCTCACCTTTGGGACAAAATGTCTCAAAGTCACATTTTTTAATCTTCATCTTCGATATATTCAAGAATATCCCCCGGCTGGCACTTTAGAACTTTGCAGATTGCGTCTAACGTACTGAACCGAACAGCTTTTACTTTTCCCGTTTTCAAGTAAGAGAGATTGACATTAGATATACCGACCTGGGCCGCCAAGTCATTAAGCCGCATTTTTCTGTCCGCCAGCACCCGATCAAGCCGAATAATAATCATAGCGTATGATCCACCTCGTCCTGCAAATGCACCCCATAATGGATGATGTATGCAGCTACAATAAAAGCGATGCTGGGGATAAGCATATTAAACATAGTCTGCCCTGTAGAAATGGACATTCGGCCATTAGATACAAGGTTGATAAGCCAGCAAATCAACAGTTTGATAAATGGAACAAAAACAGCCACCGAAAATTGGAGTAACCCATAATAAAGCAAATAAGAGGAGTTTTGCTCTGTAAAAATTTCCCCTTTGTTTATATTGGCAAATACGCGGCTTAAAAACCAATAAGCAAAAATCATGGGGACAATATTGATGGCATACATGAAAGAAAGACCTATCTGAATTGTTGGGTCAATCTGGTCATTATCATTCGTCCATACATGAATATCATCCTTTGTATGGACAGTCATACTGCGAGAATGTGAATTGTGATTTTCTTCTGCGTAAATTGCCCGTTCAAAGGTTCCTGTTTTTGTATGCAGGAAAAAAGTTTGACGCCCCATAAAACTGAGAACAGTACATAAGACATAGAAACAGATTACAAAATAACAAGCAAATTTCATTAACTGAGCGGCAGGTCTTGCAAACCGTTCATTTGCGAGTTTCTGAATGAATTTCATAGTTTATCACCTCGGTCTTATGATAGCAAAGAAATTCAAATTTTTCAATAATATTTTAATGTTTATCATTAAAATATTACTGTCACACTTTATCAAGAAGAAAACTCGCCACTATATCGCAAAGCCTACTGGTATGAACGCTATTATTTTGCTATTTTTGGGAGAGTGCACAAACGGCAAGCAGGGCAAGTGTGGCCACACTTGCCATTTTTGACTGGCCGGGGGGCCGTCAAAATGCTTGTTGGGGAGCCTCCCCAAACCCGGCTCTTTGGGACAAAATGTCCCAAAGAGGTTGGCTGCGTCACCGCCGCTGTCGCGCCGATTCCTTACAAAAAGACAGTGGCAAAAGGCCCGCTGTCTTTGATGCGTTAGTTGATTTCACAAACTGGAATTGACTTACTTCTTGTTTTCAATGGAATGTAAAATGAAAGCACCCATTGTGGCAATAGAGAAAATAACACCTAAGTATCCTTCAAGGTTAAACATTGCACCAATTATGATACCTACATAGCCAAACAAGATAGTCGCTATAATTGCAACAATAATCTTTCTCATACAATCACACTCCTTTGTCAAATTCCGATTGAGATTTCACCTGTTTTAAGAGATTTGATAACTGTTATATCTTGTTATTAAATTCTCTGCCAACCCTTGAAAACACTGGATTTATCGCAGATGAGCTTTCCCTTATTCTTTCCCTTGTGTTATATCGTCCCATCAGTGTTTACGAATTCTGATAAGGGCAAATACAAGGGCAAGAAAATCATATAAAACAGTATAACACAAAATAAAAGTGACATGGTGAACTGATTGAAATGCTTCTGATTTTTGTATCTGATGATTGATTGAATGATAAGGAGATAGGATACGATGAGAACGATATTTGCAGAATACAATCCACACAGAAACAGTATTGATGTTTATACCAGTGCTGGCTATATGCTTCGCATTGATTGTTGGGAAGCAGAAAAGAATTTAAAAACCACTCCCGGATCAGACTGTGCATTAACTTCACTTGCAGTTGATGAACCACTTGAATATGCAAGATTATATCTTGATGGAAATTTGCAGATGTGGGTGAACGCGGAAGATTCATTAGAGATATAGAAATACCTTTTAGAACAAAGTAGTCTTTCGCCTCTACGAATATAATTGTGAATTAGACGCTTATATCCGAAATAAACAATTGGAACATACCCGACAGGAGAACTTTCTTTGATAAGTCACGAAAAGAAACAGTCTATCAGAAAATGCAATCTGACACATAGACGGGCTCGACACATAGAATAAACAAGAGGACTTGCAAGGTTTGTGACCTTCTTTCAAGCCCTCTTATGTATCATTGCGGTACTGGCTGTGTCCGTTCCGTAAAGGACTGCTCTAAGTGTATCGGCTTCACCTTGTTCCTTTACCTCACTATTCACAAATCACTTTTGCTATTTTCGCACTAATATTGCAAATAAAACAATTAGAACTAATATAATTATCAAAAAAATAAACCTTATTTGACCATGAAATCCTAATCCAATCCACTGCAATACTATTATTAACACAAAAACTAATAACGCCCAATACTCTTTTTTCATGATTTTCCTCCTTTCTTGAGGAATTTAAGATTTATAGACGACTTTAAAAGAATGCGCATGTTTTTGTATACACTTAATATATATCACGCTTTTAAAAAATAAAAGACTTGGTTTGAATTATTTTTTATAGTATTCTATAAAACGGTCAATTTTAAAAATCACGAAATTGCAGGCTTTACAACACTTTGTAACACGATATAGGTCTGTCCGATAATCCCTCTCATATAAAAATAATCAATGCTTCATTTTTAACACAGGAAGATAAAGACATCTCCCTGTGTTTTTCTTAATAATATCCCCGCTCTTCTCGCCAGTCTTTTACATAACATCGAATTCCAATATAGACCACATATACAAGTAGTAACAGTACAATGAGGTTTATCGGAATGACAGATTTTATCCATTCGCCAAAGTAGATTACGATAGCTGTACTCATTATTGCCACCATAATGCTGATGATATCCCAACAATATTTCCGGTAGATTTTTCCCACCTGATAGCCAATCCCAATTATCAGGAATCCCGTTATAATGAATAAAATTCCCATAACAATAGCCGCGATCAGCCAGTACACAATCCCGGAAACGATACTGTTTGAGATTCCATTGCTTAACTGTCCGAAAGAATCTGCTCCTGTAACAAATTCTCGAAACAGGTTTATGATTCCTTTACCAATCGTACCGAAAAAGGTGATACAGTCGTTAAGAAAAACCGGAGAAAGGATAGCTGTGAACAGTGTAGTTGCTATGCTGTACCATGCCAACAGGAACATAAGGCTTTCATAACCTGTTGTCATTTGTTTATATTTTTTCTCCAACTGAATTTTTCGATTATCGCATTTTTCTTTTGCTTTCTGATAAGCAGTACGGTCACAGTTATCGCATTTCTCATAAGGCACTTTTTTCTCGACAGGCACCTCTACCGTCTTTTGGTGTGTCTGTGCATAGCGTTTTGCCTGCTCCGCTTTTTCGTACTTAAATTTCCATGCCACGACTTCTGCGTCGGCTCTTTTCCTGCTGTCTGTCT